>JAAXUL010000509.1 GCA_013336035.1 Chloroflexales bacterium | reverse complement strand
GGCGGCACAGGGGTGGCGGTCGGATCGGAGCCATCGATCACGCCGTCGAACTCGAAGGCGCCGCTATCACACGGGCCGACCCGCGTGGCGCCACGAGCGTCGGTCGCCGGGCAGTTAGCGCCCGCATCGATCGCCGGGCTACCCGCGAGAAGCGAGATGGTAGAGAAGGGCCCGCCGTAGTCGCCCAGCGGCCCAAGCTTCGGGTCGGCGAAGTTGATGTTCGGCGCGCAGCGGTAGTCGCCGCCATCGCGCTCGGCCCGCGAGGGCGACTGGATATTGTTGGCGCCACCGGGCAGGTTGCGCGAGCACTGGTTCCAGATGCGGGTGCCGTCGCCGGCCCAGTTGCCGCTAATAATACTGTTGAAGAGCGAGACCCGCTCGTCGACGGCCACGATCCCACCGCCGTAGAAATCGGCGTAGTTGTCGGCGATGGTGCTGTTGCGAATGGTGAACTCCCCATCGGCGATGAAGAGGGCGCCGCCCTGACCGCTCCTGCCGTCGGCGCTGCTGGCCGTATTGTCGACAAAGGTAACATTCTCGATCAGGCCCGGGAAGTCGCGCCCGCTCCAGAAGGCGCCACCGCTGACGGCCGTGTTGCCGACGAAGAGCGAGTTGCGCAGGGTGATCGGCCCGCCACCGTGACGCAGCCCCCCTCCCGCCCCGGTGCCGCTCGCGTCCGGCTGCACGCTATTCTCCTCAAAGACGCTGCCCTCGATCAAGACGCTATCCGGCTCGTAGACAAAAGTCATCACGGCGCCGCCCTGGGCCGCGCCACGGTTGCCGCGGAAATAGCTGTCGCGAATGATCACCTGGCCGCCGGGCGAGTCGTCCCCGGTGTGGCTTGCGCCATCGGTATAGATGGCCCCACCCGCGCCGAAGCCGCCGCCGAGCGGCCCACCGGCGAGGGTGTCGTTGTTGATGAAGGTCGAGCGCTCGACGGTGAGCCCGCCAACCAGGCTATGGATGGCGCCACCGTTGATGCCTGTGTTGCCCTCGAAGTAGCTGTCGCGGACGGTGAGCGTGCTCACGCGGGCCGCGATGCCGCCGCCGCCCTCTTCATCGACCCCGGCGGCCCCGGTGTTGTTCAAGAAGCGACAGTTGATCACCGTCCCCTTGCTGTAGTAGGAGAGATGCAGGCCGCCGCCACGGTCCGAGCGACCGTCGCGAATGGTCAGGTTGCGCAGCGTCAGCGTGCCGTTATCCACGTAGATAACGCGGATACGGCCACCGCCGCTGAGGGTCACTTTATTGCCGCCGTCGATCTCGACGGTCTTCGAGCGAACCTCGAGGGTGCTGCCCAAGGTGATCGTCACCGGATCCGCCCCGCAGTTGAAGCTAACCGCCCCGCCGGCGGTCACGGCGCTCCGCAGATCCGCCTCGGTGCAGCTGGCGGCCGTGCCGTTGCCGACAACGCCGGCAGCGCGCGTAGTGCCTGGGAAGAAGGCCGCGTAGGCCATAAGCACGAGCGCCAAGATTGGCAGCAGGGCGAGTGGACGCGTGATTGGGCCCGTGTGCGTGCTGTGCATAGTCGGGATATGCTCCTTTACTATTTTTTAACTTTCTACGTCTTCGTACGCCTAGAAAGTTAAATATTAGTTAATAACGAGCATAACACGCCTAGAGACACGGGTTGTATCCGATCACCCAGTACCTTCATACTCTCCTAAGCCGGGACGTACGAGCACCGTATCCTAGGACCCCTTCCAGACGCGTGGCACAAAGAAGGGAGGGCTTATGCCCTCCCTGTCTGTAGGCGCCTCGGCTGTAGGCCCCGGCTACACGGCCACATCCTCCTCTGCCCGCACGACCGCGCTGCCGATGCTGAAGTACTTTGCCTCGGGGTGGTGCACCACGATCGCCGCCGTCGACTGCTCGGGCACCAGCTGGAAGGCCTCGGTCAGGGTGAGCCCGATCTGCTCGGTGGGCAAGATCTGGAAGAGCTTAGCGTGCTCGGCCAGGTCAGGGCAGGCCGGGTAGCCCCACGAGTAGCGCTTGCCACCCCCCTCGCCCAGCCCCAGGCTCTGGCGGATAAGGCGGTTGGTATACTCGGCCAGAGCCTCGGCCAGCGAGACGCCCAGGCCGTGGATGTAGTACCCCCGGCTATAGTCGCCCTGGCGCTGCAGCTCCTCGGTCAGGTCATCAACCTTCGTGCCCATGGTGACAAGCTGGAAGGCGGCCACATCGTACTCGCCGCTCTCGACGCTGCGGAAGTAGTCGGCCAGGCAGAGCCGCTCGCGCTCGGGCTGCCGCGGGAACACAAAGCGCGTCAGCTCGCGGCTTCGCTCGGCCGGGTCGTAGACGATCAGGTCGTGGCCGTCGCTCTGCACCGGGAAGTAGCCGTAGACCACCTTCGGCTCGAGCCAGCCGTCGTGCTCGGCCTCGCGCAGCAGGTCGCGGACCTTCAGATCGAACTCGGCCTTCAGCTGCTCCCACTCGTCGCCCTTGGCGTTCTTGGCGCCCCACTGCAGGCGATAGAGCGCGTTGCGGTCGAGACAGGCGACCACGTCGTCCAGGCGGATGCGGCTGGTCGCCTTCGCGCCCCAGAATGGCGGGGTGGGCACCGGCCCATCGGCGCGCACGCTCGAGCGCACCTGCTCGCCGTTCATGCTGGCCTTGCCCAGAGCATCGAGGGCGACCCGGCCCGTCTGGCGCTTGCTCAGCACGCCCGCGGCCTCGGCGATGCTGCTGGCGATGTAGGCCTTGCGCCGGGCGGGGTCGCTGAGCCTGTCCATCGCCTCGAGGCCCTCGAAGGCATCTTTGCAATAGAACACCCCGGCCGCGTAGGGCTGCTCGTCGCCGACGAACGAGATGCGCTGCCCGTACTGCCGGTTGATCGCCGCGCCGCCGACCAGCACCGGCACGCTCAGCCCGCGCTTGTGCAGCTCCTGCACCACCAGGGGCATCTGCTTGCTGGTGCTGACCAGCAGGGCCGAGAGTCCGATCGCATCGGCGCCGACCTCGACCGCCTTCTCGATGATAGTATTGACCGGCACCTGCTTGCCAAGGTCGTAGACCGTATAGCCGTTGTTGACCAGGATCGTGTTGACCAGGTTCTTCCCGATATCGTGGACGTCGCCATAGACGGTGGCGAGCACCACCTTGCCCTTGGTGGTGCCCTCGAGCTTATCAAGGTACAGCTCGAGGCGGGCGACCGCCTTCTTCATCACCTCGGCGCTCTGCAGCACGAAGGGCAGGATCAGCTGCCCCGTGCCGAAGAGGTCGCCGACCTCTTTCATAGCGGGCAACAGCACATTATTGAGCACCTCCACCGCGGCCTCGCCGCGGGCGGCCTCGCCCGTCACCCGCCCCGCGACCGCGGCGTCGATATCATCCTCGACGCCCTCTTTCTTACGGTTGAGGATCTTCCAGTGCAGACGCTGGTCGATCGACAGGCCGGCGGTCGGGTCAGCCCGCTCGGTGGTCTCGGCGGCGGCGTTCTGCTCGAAGTGGGCGATAAAGCGGGCCAGGGCGTCCTCGCGCCGATTGAAGATCAGGTCCTCGCACAGCGCGCGCTCCTCGGCGGGGATCTGGGCGTAGGCGGTGATATGGGCCGGGTTGATGATCGCCGTATCGAGCCCGGCGGCGACCGCGTGGAAGAGGAAGACCGAGTTGAGCGCGGCGCGGGCGTGGGGCGCGACCCCGAAGCTCAGGTTGCTCACCCCGAGCGTCGTGAAGCAGCCCGGGATCTGCTCCTTGACCAGCCTGATACCCTCGATCGTCTCGATGGCGACGCCGCGCAGCTCCTCCTGCCCGGTAGTGATCGGGAAGGTGAGCACATCGAAGATCAGGGCCTCGGCGGGCACGCCATACTCGTCGCGGGCGATCTCGGCGATGCGCCGGGCGATCGCCAGCTTGCGCTCGCGCGAGTGGGCCATCCCCTCCTCGTCGATGGTCATCGCGACCGTGGCGGCGCCGTAGCGGGCGACCAGGGGCAGCACCCGGTCGAGCTTCTCGCCGCGCCCGCCTTCGAGCGAGAGCGAGTTGACGACGGCGCGCCCGGGGTACATCGCCAGGGCCGCCTCGAGCACATCGGCCTCGGTGGTATCGATCACCAGCGGCAGCTCGATATTCATGGTGAGCTTCTTGATCAGCCGCACCATCTGCTCTTTCTCGTCGGGGCGCTCGGTCATGGCGACACAGACATCGAGCAGGTGGGCGCCGCCATCGACCTGCTCGCGGGCGACCTCGACCACGCCGTCGTAGTTGTCGGCCAGCAGCAGCCGCTTGACCTTGCGCGAGCCAAGGGTGTTGACGCGCTCGCCGATCATCGTCAGGGTGAGGTCCTGCCGCAGCGCCGCGGCGCGGATGCCCGAGGAGACCGCGGGGATATACTCGACCTTGCGCGGGGCGGGGGCGCAGTCGTAGCCGAGGGCCTCGCGCAGCTGGGCGATGTGGGCCGGGCGGGTGCCGCAGCAGCCGCCGACCACGCCCACGCCATACTCGGCGACGAACTCGCCCAGGATACGCGCGAAGGCCTCGGGCTCCATGGGGTAGACAGTCTGGCCGTCGACCTCCATGGGCAGGCCGGCGTTGGGGATGCACGAGATCGGCTTGCGCGAGTGGGCCGTAAGGTACTGGATAGCGGCGCGCATATGCTCGGGGCCGGTCGAGCAGTTCAGCCCGAGCACATCGACGGGCATGGCCTCGAGGGTCGCGATCAGGGCCGGCACATCGGTGCCGAGCAGCATGCGGCCCGAGAGGTCGAGGAAGACCTGGGCCTGGACGGCGACCTCGGGGCGGCCCAGCTCGGCCTTGGCCCGGCGGATGCCGTCGAGGGCGGCCTTGACCTCAAGGATATCGACCGAGGTCTCGACCAGCAGCACATCGGCGCCGCCCTCGATCAGGCCGACAGCCTGCTCGCGGAAGATCTCGCTCAGGGCCTCGAACGTGATATCGGAGAGGGCGGGGTCGTCAGAGGAGGGGAGCTTGCCGGTGGGGCCCATCGAGCCGGCGACGTAGCGCGGGCGGCCATCCTGGGCCTCGAAGCGGTCGGCGACCGAGCGCGCCAGGGCGGCGGCGGCGCGGTTGAGCTCGACGGTACGCTCGCCCAGGCCCCACTCCTCGAGGCGCAGGCGCGTCGACTGGAAGGTGCAGGTCTCGATCACATCGGCGCCGGCCTCGAAGAACAGGGCGTGGATCGACGCGATCACATCGGGGCGCGTGATCACCAGGTAATCGCGGTTCCCATTCGTGCGCTCGCCGCCATAGTCCTCGGCGGTCAGGTCGAAGGTGTCGATACTGGTGCCCATAGCGCCGTCGTAGATCAGAACGCGCTCGGCGAGGGCCTCAAGGTAGGTTGGCTTACGCTGGCTCACTGGACACTGCTCCTCTGGCGCCTATGGGCGCAAAAAAAGCCTTCACACGCTGGCGTGAAGGCATCCTCGACCTCATCTTCCCAGCTTGCGCTGTCGGAGTTGGCACCGTGATTACCGGTTGCCGGGGTTTCGTCGGGCCGGTCCCTCCACCCCTCTGGATGAGCAATATGCAGTTGTGCCGAGGAGTATAGCATGAGGGCCGCGGGGGTGTCAAACCAGGCGCGGCGCCGCGGCGCCCCCCGCGCGATGGCCCGCGGGGGCGCCGCCTCACACGATGACGACCGTCTCGCCGTTGGCCTCCGAGGTGGGGCTGGCGAGGCGCAGCACCGCCGCGGCGACCTCCTCGGGCGCGATGAGGCGCTTCTGGCGGCCGCTGGCCAGCAGGGCGGCCTGGGCCGCCGCCGGGGCGCGCCCGGTCTTAGCCACCAGGCTATCGATGAAGCTGGCCAGCATATCTGTGTCAGTCCAGCCGGGGCAGATCGCGTTACAGGTAATGTCATAGCGCCCCAGCTCGCCGGCCAGCGAGCGGGTCAGGCCGACCATGGCGTGCTTCGAGGCGCTGTAGGCGGCCCCGAAGGGCATCCCCTGGAGGCCGGCGATCGAGGCGATGTTGATGATGCGGCCCCACTGGCGGGCGATCATCTCGGGCAGGGCCGCCTTGCAGCAGGCGAACGCCCCGCCGACATTGACGCGCATGATCTGCTCCCAGACCTCGTCGGGCGTCTCGGCCAGCTTCATGCTGGCGCTGATCCCGGCGTTGTTGACCAGGATGTCCACCGGGCCAAGCTGCGCCTGGGCCGCCGCGAAGAC
>JAAXUL010001350.1 GCA_013336035.1 Chloroflexales bacterium | reverse complement strand
CGTAGTCTGCGCGTCGTACTCGCCGCGCTCATACTCCACGCTCCCGCTGGTCTCGAGCAGGGTCACACAGCCGTTGGGGCAGCGTCGATGGGTGGCCTTAGCGGGTGTCGTCGTCATAGGCCTCCTCCACGGACTTCCAGACCAGATCGCTCTCGCGCCACAGGGTGTTGCCCTCGGCGACGAACACCCGCTCGTCGTCCTTCCGCATCACGAACTGTTCCTTCTGCACCGTGTCGCCGGTGTAGCCAATGTGGACCTCGGCGGCCTCGTGCTCCTTCGTCACCTGGCCCACCGCCGTCGCGTAGATGATGTCTGCGGTGCCGATGATCATCTTGCCGTTGGGCGCGTAGGCTACGAGCTTACCCATCATGTACCTCCTGCCGAAGCTGAAACGCATTCAGCCGTGGTATCCACTTCCGAAACGCTATCGCGTCGAGCTCGGCCAGATCGTGCCACTGGCCGCCCATCATATTCCGCCACTGGATGCGCGGACTCACCGGCACCTTGCGATCGTCGTGCCCGGCGAGGATGTAGTTCGGGCCCGAGTCGGTGAGGCGATAAGGCACGCGCAGCAGGTACCAGGGCGCCTCTTCGGGCTGGATCTCCACGAACTTCACCTGGTCGATCTCGGCCCCGGTGCTGTGGACGATGAGCCGGCCGTCCACCCAGCTTCCTGCTTCTGCCATCAGTTCGGCAGGGGTGCGCAGCAGCGGCATCCACCACTTCTCCCGGTCCTTTAGCCACACTGCCGCCGCGAAAATCTGGACCTTTCGGTCGGCTGAGGGCGAGACGAACATGGCGCGGCCCACATCCTGGCCCTTGATCGTGATCAGGACCTCGCTCCCCTCCTTCAGCCCTACGGACCCGATCACCTCGCACTCGCGCCGGGCGACGAAGGGCAGATTGGGGTGCTCAGTCACGTTGTAGACGTCGGCCATCTCGCCCCGGAGGCGATGAACGATGTTGATCACCGGCCGCCCTGCGTGCATGCAGGTGACGATCGTGCCCTGTTTAATGCCATCTTTGGTCGCCATGGTCTCCTCTATGCTGTCAGCTCGCGGTAGCGGGCAAGAAATACATCCCAGCCCTGGGCTTTGTCGGTGTGGTATGCCGTATCCTGGCAGTTAGGGATGCTCTCGCCCTCTGGCCCGCAGAGGTAGATCAGCTCCTCGTCGCAGAGCTGGTCGAGCAGCGCCCAGTCATCGGGGAGGGTCAGCGCCACCGCCTGGCTCGCGCCGCAGTGGTCACTGACCTCCACCAGGGTCTTTATCTCAGGCATCGCTGGGCTTCGCCTTCTCGAAGTTGACCCCCTCGATGCCATAGATGCGGGTGATCTCCTCCTCGCTATAGGTGCCCTTATCGCGTATCCGCTGGATGCAGCGCGGGCAGATACCATGGCCGATATCCTGATTAGGGTGCTGCTTCCAGCGACCCGCCCATCCACCGCAGCAGGCACAGAGGAGCTGCCTATGCTCCGTCCGGTAGCCCGCCTCGCGGAGGGCGTCGATGATGTTCTGCTGGCTCAAACTCACCAGGCGTTCGGCCAGGCTCTCGGCCAGGGTCCGCATCGACTCGGGCTCATCGATCCGGCCGGCGGCGTGTAGGTCGGCGAGGATCGAGATGATCAGGCGGATGTGCGGCCGGGGCTCATCGTCGGCGCCCTCTGGCTCCTCGGGGTCGAGGTAGCCGAGCCGGGTCTTGTCGTGGTAGTCCATTGGTTTCTCTGTGTCCGTTGACGGATCTACTGATTGTTGTTGTTGGCCTTTTGGACGGCGCCCCAGAACGCCAGGAGCTGCCTCACCTGGACGGTCAGCTCGTGCGTGCGCGCTTCGGTGTACATCCCCTTGGCGACCTCTTTCGCCGCCAGGCCGCCGATCTGGGCGTAGGGGATGGCCGCGTGGTAGAGATCCGGGGTCGCCGCGATCAGGTGGGCCAGGAGGATGTCAGCCCAGCCGCAGTCCTCCATGTCGCAGGTATGGAGTATCGGCTTACCATCGGCGTCGAAGACCGTCACGAGGCCCTCGTAGCCGGGCCGATTGTCGTCTACGACCCACGGGGCTCTCTTCCCTGCCGAATCTGTCTGGAAGGGTGGGCCGCCATCGGCGGCACGCCTAGTCCTTCCCTTACTGTGGTCTGGAATTACACTATAACGAATAGAGCGTTGAACGGAATCACAGAGCCTCTCCAGCCCTGTTCACCGTGGCTCGCTGCGGTCTGCCAGCCTAGTCAATGTGTCCATAGCGTCCAGGGGGGCAAGGTTCAGCTACCGCAACAGCGACCACTCGCCTGAAGGCAACGACAAGGAGTGCATTCGGGAT
>JAAXUL010000051.1 GCA_013336035.1 Chloroflexales bacterium | reverse complement strand
CCCGGCTCCTCGCCGTCACCTTCGGCTGCCAGGTGGAGGTGCTCGATCTCACCGCGGCCTACTGCGCGGCCGGGCAGCTGCTGACCGCACGCTGCGGCCAGGCGTTGGTTGTAGTTGCGCGCACCTCCGCACCAGCAGGGTGGGCGTGGCGTAATGGGGGCATATGAATGTCCTTCTCGGATTGGTCAGGCTCCTTCGCTGGCCTTGGTACACTCGCCGCAAGCCACAAGAGGTATGAACTTCACGGATGCCTCCGGTATGTTTCTCAATCCGGTATACCGGATTGAATGCACCCGCCCATAAGGGGCAGCGTGGTCACACGCTCCGGTCCAGCAGCTGCAGCGCAGCGCTGGCCTGTGGGAGCCAGACCTCGAAGCAGGCGCCTGCACCGACCATATTCTGCACCTGGAGCACCCCCCGATGCCGGCGCACGACCCCCTGCACGACGGCAAGCCCCCACCCGTGACCGCCCGCTTTGGTGGTGACGAAGGGGTCGAACAAGTGGCCCAGAATCGCGGGATCGATGCCGGGGCCGGTATCATGAACTCGCAGGCAGACGTAGCCACCTGGCTCCTCCACCGCATCATCAAGCGACAGCTGTGCGTGCAGCTCGGGGGGCAGCTCGCCCTGGCTGGTCGTGACGGTGATCTGCCCATGAGCCGTCCCCAACGCCTCAGCGCCGTTGGTCAGCAGGTTCAGCACCACCTGGCGGATCTCGGTTTCGTCACCCGCCAGCTCCGGCAGGTCCGGGGCCAGATCCAGCTGGAGTACGACCTGGGCCGTAAGCTTGCCCTGGAGCAGCTCGGCTACCTCGTGCACCACTCGGTTCAGGGCCACCGGGTCGCTGCACAGCCGGTGATGTCTGGCATAGGTGAGCAGTTGGCTCGTCAGGGCGGTCGCCTGCTGCAGGCTCCGGCTCGCCTTCGCCAGCGCGGTGTGAACGGCCGACTTGGCGGGGGCCAGCTCCTGGGCCTGTTCGACGTACCCGTGAATGCCGGTCACGATGTTGTTGAAGTCGTGGGCGATCCCGCCGGCCAGGAGGCCCAGGCGCTCGAGCTCCCGGGCTTCGCGCAGCTTGCGCTCCAGGGCGCGCTGTTCCGCCTCGGCCGCGCGCTGCGCGGTGACATCCTGGATGACGACAACGGCGCCCCACACGCCCGTGTGCTCGTCCCAGATCGGGGCGATGCTGTCGCTCACCTGACGGACTTCCCCGCCCCGCGCGACCAGCGCCGCGTGTGCGGGCAACGTCACAATCCTGGCGGAAGCCATCGCCTCGCGAACCAGCGCGTCCGGCAGGGCCAGATCGTCGCTGGCACGCACCGCGAGCACCACACCGAGGGGCTGGCCCACGGCCTCGTGGCGTGGCCACCCGGTGAGGGTCTCGGCGGCCGGGTTGAGAAAGACCACGCAGCCAGCGCCATCGGTGACGATCACCCCCTCGGCGATACTGTGCAGGGTGGTGGCGAAGAGCCGCTCGCTGGCCCGCAGCTGGCGGTCGCTGCGGCTTTTGGCGAGGGCCATCTGGACGGCCAGGGCCACCTCGCGCTCGTGAAACGGCTTGAGCAGGTAGCCGTAGGGGGCTGTCGCCTCGGCGCGGGCGACCGTGGCCGGGTCGGCGTGGGCCGTGAGGAAGATCACCGGCAGCCCCCAGCGCGCCAGGACCGCCTCGGCAACCGTTATTCCGTCCGCGCTATTGGCAAGGTGGATGTCCAGCAGCACCAGGTCGATCCCGCCCTGGCTGAGGTACCCGAGAGCCACATCCGCCGTGGCGGCCACGGCCGGCACCTGGTAGCCGAGGTCTTCGAGCAGGAATTGGAGGTCGCGGGCGATCACCGCCTCGTCCTCAACGATCAAAATGGATACCGCGGTCATAGGGAAGCCTCATCTGCTGCCGTCAGCAGGGCTGACGGCGTGCCCATAGGGAAGATGATGGTCGTCGTGACACCGCTGGCACCGTCCAGCTGCAGCGTGCCGTGCAGCTGGCGCACCAGGTCGGACACGAGGGTCATGCCCAGTGAGGTCGGCTGAGTGGTGGCCGAACTGCCGGTCAGCCCGACCCCCGTGTCCCAGACCCGCAGCGTGGCGGTGTTCGCGGGCATGGCCGTGAGCGCAATACCGATCGTCCCACCCTGCCCGTCCGGGAAAGCGTACTTCAGGCTGTTGGCGAGCAGCTCGCTGATGATCAGCCCGCAGGGTACCGCCTGGTCCAGGCTCAGGGCCAGGGGCTCGGCTTCGACCGTCAGGCGCACCTGGCCGGGCGCGCCGGCGTAGAGCCGCAGGAGCTGGGTGCTGAGCTGCTGGAGGTAGGCCGCCGCGTCGATCGAGGCCAGGTCGCCGGCGCGGTAGAGCAGCTCGTGGACCAGAGCCATGACCTCGACCCGCTGCCGGCTCTCGCGCAGGGCCGCCACGGCGGTCGGCTCGCGCACCTGGCGGCCCTGGAGCCGCAGCAGGCTCACCACCACCTGGAGGTTGTTCTTGACCCGGTGGTGGATCTCCTTGAGCAGCACCTCCTTCTCGTGGAGCGAGGTGCGCAAGCGCGTCTCGGTCTCGCGCAGCTGGGTGATCTCCACCGCCACCCCGCCAATCATGGGTTGGGCATCGGTGGGGAGGGGGAACTTGTAGACCAGGAACTCTCCGGCGCGCCCGTCAGGCCGCCGGACGCGCTCAATGCTCTCCAGGGCCTCCCCGCGCGCCGCAACGGTCTGAGTGGTGGCGAGGAAGGCCTGCGCCGTCTCCTCTGGGTACAGCTCGAAGATCGTCTTTCCAATCGGGTCGGCTGTTGGGAGGGCAAAGACACGGTGGTAGGTCGCGCTGGCGTAGCGCAGGGCGCCGTCGGCGTCGGTGATCCAGGCGGCGGCGGGGCTGTGGTCCATAAAGGCCTGGAAGCGGGCCTCGCTGGCCCGCAGCTCGGCGGCCTGGCTCGCCAGGGTCACATTCGCCGCGGCCAGGTCCGCGGTGCGCTCGGTCACGCGCGCCTCGAGCTCGTCGCGGGCCGCGCGCAGGGCCTGCTCGGCGGCCAGGCGCGCGCTGATGTCGCGCAGGATCGCGGCGTAGAAGGGCTGCCCGTCCACGGTCAGCCGGGCGATCGAGGCTTCGAGTGGGAGCAGGGTACCGTCGGCGCGCACGCCGCTGACCGGGCCGGGCTTGCCCATCGCCCGGTTGGTCTGGCCGCTGGCCCCGAAGGCGGCGATCTGGCCGTGGTGGCGGGCGCGGGCTGTCGCGGGGAGGAAGCGATCGAGGGGCTGGCCGAGCACCTGCGCGGCGGGATAGCCGAAGAGCCGCTCGGCGGCCGGGTTGAAGACCACCACCCGCTCCGCGGCGTCGATCCCGACAATCGCGTCCAGGGCGGCGGTAACGATGCCGGCGAAGCGGGCCTCGCTGGCGCGCAGGGCCTCCTCCTGCTGGCGCGGTTCGGTCACATCGCGAGTCACCTTGGCGAAACCGGTCAGGCGCCCGGCGCTATTCCGCACCGGGGTGATGACCACGCTGGCCCAAAAGCGGCTGCCATCCTGGCGCACCCGCCAGCCCTCCCCGGCGTAGCGCCCGGTCGTGGCCGCGGTCGCGAGGGCGGTCGCGGGGAGCCCCGCGGCCACCTCCTCGGGTGGGTAGAAGTGAGCCAGGGGCTGACCGATCGCGGCGGCGGCGGGGTAGCCGGTGATGCGCTCAGCCCCCGTGTTCCAGCTGGCCACGCGTCCAGTCGGATCGAGCAGGAAGATCGCGTAGTCCTGCACCCCATCAGTCAGCGAGGTCAGCTCGGCTTGCTGGCGGGCGGCGCGAGCCCCCGTGGCCTGGAGCCGGCCAGTGATGCCGCTGATCAGCAGCGCGTCGAGGACGAAGAGGGCGATGAGGATGGTGGGGCCGAGCAGCCCTCCGCTAAGCGTGAGGCTCGGGCGCAGGAAGACGAGCGCCGCGATGGGCGCGGCGAGGGCCGTGGCGAGCATGCCGCTGGCGTTGCCGCCCACCCAGGCGCTCAGCAGCACCGCGCTGAAGAAGAGCAGAAATGGCCCCGCGGTGCCGGTGAGCGGGGCGAGCGCCAGACGGATCAGCAGCGCGGCGAGGACCGCGAGCGAAGCGATCGTCAACCGCTGCCAGAGGGGGGGATGGGTGAGGCGCATGCAATCCCTTCGCTATGCCGTGGGCGCAGGCTCAGCCGTCAGGGTGATGACCCGGTCGCGCCCGGCGCGCTTGGCCGCGTAGAGCGCCGCATCGGCACGCGCGAGGGCCTCCGTCACACTCGCCTGGTCATCGGCCACGACCGTGACCCCGAGCGAGACCGTCAGCGGCGGGAGCGTTGTGCCGTGATAGGTGATGGCCAGCGCGCGGATCATCTGGCGGATGGCCTCCGCCCGGGCGGCGACGACCTCCAGCGCCGCCGCCGGCAGGATCAGCACGAACTCCTCGCCGCCATAGCGGCAGGCCACATCCCCGGCCCGCACACTCGCACTGAGCTGCTGGCCAATCACCCGCAGCACGGTATCGCCGGCCTCGTGGCCGTAGGTGTCGTTGATACGCTTGAAGTGGTCCACGTCAAGCATAATCACCCCCACCGGATAGCTTGCACGGCTGGCGCGATGCAGCTCGCGGACGAGGGTCTCCTCCAGATAGCGCCGGTTGAACAGCCCGGTCAGCGGGTCGCGAGCGGCCTGCTCCTGGAGCACCGCCCGCAGGCGCACGTTGGCCAGCCCGAGGGCAGCCTGCTTGGCGAAGGTCAGGGCCAGCTGCCGCCGGGTCGTCTGGAGCGGCTCGGTCTGCTCTGTCACCGGCAGATGCACGTGCAGCACGCCGAGGGTCTCGCCTTCGACCATCAGGGGGACGCACAGGGCCGCGCGGGAGAGGGCAGGAGGGACGGCCCCACACTGACACCCCCCGCAGGGCTCCTCGCCCAGCACGATGCGCCGCTGGCACAGGGCGCGGCAGTCGTGCTCGGGGAGTGGCGGGTAGGGGTGGGCGACCTCACCCCAGGCTAGCACGGCCTCAAGGGCGGCGACCCCCGGGCGTGGGACGAAGAGCGTGCCCGCCACCTCAGGGAAGAGCAGCTGCGCGGCGCGCGTGACCAGGACGTAGCCCTCGTCGAGGGTGGCGCAGCGCATCAGGGCCCCACCCAGCTCGCTCAGCACGGCCAGCTCAGCGGCCCGGTGCTCCAGCTCGGCGAGGGAGGCCGCCAGCTGGGCGTGGCTCCGGCGCAAGGCAGCCTCAGCCTCGCGCTGGGCGTGCTCAGCGGCGCGGCGGGCGCGGATCTCCCGAAAGACGATCACCATCCCCATGACCTGCCCCACCTCGTCGACGATGGGCGCGGCGCTATCCTCGATCGGCCACTCCTGGCCGTCGTGGGCCAGCAGCAGCGTCGTCGCCGTGAGCAGAAAGGGGACGTTCGCCGCCAGCACCTGCGCGACCAGATCGGGCAGCGGCTGGCGTGTCTCCGCGTCGACCAGGGTGAGCACGGCGTTGAGGGGGCGTCCAACAAGGCTCGCTGGGTCCAGGCCACAGAGCCGCGCCGCCACCGGGTTGGCGAAGGTGATCCGTCCCTCCAGATCAGTCACCACGACGGCATCGCCGAGGCTGAGCAAGGTGGTGGCGAAGCGGGCCTCGCTGGCCTGGAGCTGCTGCTGGAGCTGCTGCTGGTGGGCGGCCACCGCCAGCGTGCTCCAGAGGGCGCGCTCGTTGAAGGGCTTGAGCAGGTAGCCGGCGGGCGCCGTCGCCGCGGCCCGGCGCATGGTCGCCTCGTCGGCGTGGGCGCTCAGGTAGAGGACGGGGAGGTGGAGCCGGGCCTGGAGCTGCTCGGCCGTCGCGATGCCGTCGAGCGCACCAGAGAGGTGGATGTCCATCAGCACCAGGTCGGGACGCGCCTCGGCGGCAAGGGCCAACGCCGTCTCGCCGGAGTCCACGAGCCCCACGACCTTGTGGCCGAAGGACTCGACGGTGCTGGCGAGATCCCGGGCGATGATAGCCTCGTCTTCGACAATCAGCAAACGCATCGCGGCCTCCTGGAACAAAGCGACTATGCAGAGCGTGCGCCCGCTCAGCCCGCCTCCGGGTTCGTGGCCGCTCTCGACCCCACCTCCGCGAAGCGGTCCAGGTGGGTTTGGATCGCGGCCAACAGGGTACGCAGGCTGACCGGCTTGACCAGATAGGCATTGGCTCCCGCTGCCAGACAACGCTCGCGATCGCCCGGCAGGGCCAGGGCGGTCAGGGCCAGGATGGGAAGCACCTGGAGTGACGCCTCGGCCCGCATGTGCCGGATCGTGGTCAGCCCGTCCATACCTGGTAGCTGGATGTCCATGAGCACGAGCGCCGGGGGCTTGTCCCGCGCCAGGATGAGCGCGTCCCCTCCGTTCTGGGCGATGCGCAGCTGATAGCCGTGGGTCTCCAGGAAGTCCGCGATCATCTGAGCCTGATCGGCACGATCCTCGACCAGCAGGATGCTGGGGCGTGCGCCCCCATCCGTCGGGCGTGGCGTGATGTGCACCCCCGGCTCTACGGGCTGAATGGCCGCCGTAGTCGGGAGCCTCCCCGCTTGCGGAGCGAGGCCGGACGCGGTCGCCGGCGCCCCCGCCGCAAGTGGGGCCGGGAGATGTGTCCAGGGGAGCGTGACACTGAACCGGCTGCCCTCGCCCGGCTGGCTCATCACCGTCACACGCCCCTGATGGCCCTCCGCCAGCCGCCGCACCAGGGCCAGGCCCAGCCCGGCCCCCTCGTAGCGGCGATCGAGCCCGCTGTCAAGCTGGGTGAAGGGCTGAAAGAGGCGCGACAGGTCCGCCTCAGCGATACCGATGCCCGTGTCCCAGACGGTGAAGGTCACGGTGCGCTGCTCCTGATCCCCGAGCACCTCCAGGCCGACCTTGCCGCCTTCATGCGTGAAGGTGATAGCGTTAGCGAGCAGGTTGACCAGGATCTGAGTCAGCCGGCGCTCGTCGGCAAGCATCGTCGTGACCGTGGAGCCCAGCATGGTGCTGAGGGCAATCCCCTTCTGCTGGGCCCGAACGGCCACGAGCTGCAGGCTCAGCTGGCAGACGAGCTCGATGTCCACGGGGGCGAGCGTCACCTGGAGCGCGCCGGCCTCGCTCTTGGCAAGGTCGAGGATCTCGGTGATAAGCCCCAGGAGGTGCCGACCACTGGTGTCGATGCTGCGCAGGGACTCGCTCTGCTTGGGGGTGAGCGGGCCATAGATCGCCTCCTGGAGCAGCTCCGCGTGCCCGAGGATGGCGCTGATCGGGGTGCGCAGCTCGTGGCTGATTAAGGTCAGGAACTCGTCCTTGAGCCGCGCGGCACGGGTCAGCTCCGCATTGGCCTGGATCAAGTCCGCGTTGGCCTGGTGCAGCTCCTCGGTACGTGCGACCACCTGCAGCTCGAGGGTCTCGGTGAGCTGGTGCAGCGCGGCCTCAGCCGCCTTGCGCGCGGTCACGTCGCGATAGTTGACCACGATCGCCCGCACCGCCGGCACCTCCAGCAGGTTCGTGCCGGTTGCCTCCAGCCAGCACCAGCTGCCGTCCTTGCGCCGAGCGCGTAGCTCGCTCATCACCGTCGTTTGGGGGCGGTGGACGAGCTGCTGAAACCGCTCCAGGGTTGGGGCCAGATCATCGGGATGGACCAGGCTGAAGCTACCCTGCCCGAGCCGCTCCTCCGGGCGATAGCCCAGGATGCGCTGGGCGGCCGGGCTCGCATAGCTGATGGTGCCGTCGGCGGTCAAGGTCGTCACCGCGTCGGCGCTGTGCTCGATCAGCGCACGGAAGTGCTGCTCGCTCGCGCACAGCTGGGCCTGGAGCTGGTGCCGCTCGATGGCATAGCGGATGACTCGCGCCAGCTCCGCGCCTCGTGTCTGACCTTTGACCAGGTAGTCCTGCGCCCCTGCGCGTACGGCCAAGGCCGCCAGCTCCTCATCATGCAGACCCGAGAGCACCACGATCGGGATTGTGGGGACCTGGGCACGTAACCGGGTGAAGGTGTCCAGCCCCTGGCTATCGGGCAGGCCCAGGTCGAGCAGGGCCACATCGAACGGCCGCGCGGCGAGCGCGGTCAGTGCCGCCCCCAGCTGCTCGACTGCCGTCACCTGGAAGGTGGCGTGGGCAACTGTCTCCAACGCCGCCTCCAGCAGCACCACATCGGCGGGGTTATCCTCCACGAGCAAGAGCGGGATCGCTGGCTTATCCATGGTGCCCCTCCCCCTCTGCGGGTAAGGTCACCACGCTCAGCCAGAACTGGTGGATCGACTGCACCGCCTGCACGAAGGCCGCGAAGTCGAGGGGCTTGACCACGTAGCAGTTGGCGTGGAGGTCGTAGGCCTTCCAGACGTCCTCCTCGGCACGGGAGGTGGTGAGCACCACGACGGGGATGCGCCGCAAGGCCGGGTCGACCTTGATCTCGGCCAGCACCTCACGCCCGCTCTTGCGGGGCAGGTTCAGGTCAAGCAAGATCAGGTCGGGGCGGGGGGCGTCGCCGTAGGGCCCCTGCTGGCGCAGGAAGGCCAGGGCCTCAGCCCCATCTTCGACCACGTGGATGGTGTTGAGGACGCGGGCCTCGGCCAGCGCGTCCTGGGTGATCACCACGTCGGCCGGGCTGTCCTCGACCAGCAGGATCTCGATCGGCCGGGCCTGGGTTGATTGCATCATGGTGCGCTCCGATCCGGGATGGTGAAGAAGAAGGTTGCGCCGTGGCCCAGGTGGGACTCGACCCAGATCTGGCCACCGTGGTGCTCGACGATCTTCTTACAGAGCGCCAGGCCAATACCCGTACCTGGGTAGGCGCGGCGGGGGTGCAAGCGCTGGAAGATCACAAAGATGCGCTCGAAGTAGTCGGGGGCGATGCCGATACCGTTATCCCGCACGGCCAGGCACCAGGCGCGCTCACGCCGGGTGGCGCTGACATGGATGCGCGGGGCCTCCTCCGCACGGAACTTGAGCGCGTTGCCGAGCAGGTTCTGGAAGAGCTGGGTCAGCTGGACGGCATCAGCCCGCACCGTGGGCAGCAGGTCGTGGGTGATGACGGCCCCGCTCTCCGCGATGGCTACTTGGAGATTCGCCTGGGCGCTCGTCAGGACGTTCTCGAGCGTAATCGGGGCGAAGGGCTGGGCCCGCCGCTGGAGGCGCGAGAAGGTCAGCAGATCGTTAATCAGTGCCTGCATGCGCGCGGCCGCCTCGACCGCCAGCCCGATATACTCATCCGCCCGCGCGTCGAGCTGGCCCCCATAACGCTGCTGGAGCAGCTGGACCATGCCGGTCACGGCGCGCAGGGGCTCCTGGAGGTCGTGGGAGGCCACGTAGGCGAACTGCTCCAGATCGGCATTGGAGCGCTGGAGCTCCTCCAGCCCCTGGTGCAGCGCGGCCTCAGCCTGCTTGCGCGCGGTGATGTCGTGGCGGGCCGAGAGCAGGTGGGTTATACCGTCGATCGTGATCGTCTCTATCGAGAGCTCGACCATACGCTCCTCGCCGGCCCGGGTGCGCGTCACCATCTCCGTCGTGGCCCCCGACCCCTGGGCCAGCAAGCGCGTGACGATATCGCGGCAATCTTCCTGGCTGGTAAAGATGTGGAGATCGATCGTGGTACGGCCGATCACCTCCGCTTCGGGGTAGTCGTACAGGTCCAGAAATTTCTGGTTCGCCGCGACGATCGTGCTATCGTCCAGACGTGAGATACTCAGCGCGACAGGGCTCCCATAGAAGGTTTTGGCGAAGCGCTCCTCCGAGAGGCGCAGAGCGGCCTCGGCCTGCGTGCGCATGGTGATGTCGATCGAGCTGGAGAGCAGGGCGTAGCCCTGGCCCTGGGCATCGGCGAGCACCTGGTCGGCGATGAAGAAGGTACGTGTCCCGACGACAAGGTCGAAGGTGCGCTCATACTCGGCGAAGTCCCGCGCGGCGATGAAGCGGCGGTTGCGCTCCAGGTAGGCCTGGGCGACCGCGGGAGGGAGCACCTCCGCGAGGGATTTGCCGACCACCTCCGCAGGGGTCAGCCCGAAGCTCGCGGCGGCGCGCTCATTGACGAACAGGTAGCGGCCGTCGGCATCCATCAGCACCACCCCGGCCGCGAGCTTGTCGAGGATCACCCGCAGCTGCCGCTCGGTGTCCGCGCTGCGCGCCTCGGCCTGTTTTCGTGCGACCAGAATGGCAATGACATTGGCCAGGCTGCCGGCCAGACGGAGGAGTGACTCATCGGTGGGGGCGGTCTCCGGGTGGGCGAGTGCGAGGGTCCCAATGACGCAGCCGGTGACGCGCATCGGGACGCAGACAAAGGTCTGGACCCCGAGCTGGCGCAGGGTCTCGGCCGCGTACTCGGGCCGGGCCTGGGCCTGGGTCTCCGTGAGGGCCTGGCCGCTGCGGGCGACGAGCCCGGAGAGAGTCTGGTCCACGGGGACCGCGAGGCCGGCCGGGTCCGGTGACAGGGGTATGCCGGTCGCCGCCGCAAAGGTCATCACCTGGCGCGCCGCGTCGTAGAACTCGATCGCGACGATGGGAAAGCCGGTGCAGGCGCTGACCTCCTCGACCACCGCGGGCAGAATCTGCTCCAGCGGCTGCTCGCGCAGCCCCAGCTCGGAGATGCGGTGCAGCGTGACGATCTCGCGCTGGCGGGCCGCAATGATGGCCTCAAGGCGCGCACGCTCAGCAGGGTCTAGCGCGGACCTGGCCGGCGCGGCCCGGGGCGCTGCCTCATCCTCCGCGAGGTGGTCATGGGGTGATTGTTCGGTCGTCATGGCGCCCACCTCCTGATTTCACGGGCAGGATTCCCGTGCAAGGCCGTGGCCCCACCGCTCCATGTCCTACACCCCCACATGCGCCGTCGTCTCGGCGCTAGCCAGCCCCACGTCGGCAGCGAAGAAGGTGCCAGTGAGCCGGTGCAGGGCGATGCCGATCTCCCCCAGGATCACCAACTCGGCGTCCTCCCAATGGACGTATGCGGCCTGCCCAGGTGGCAAGGCTAGCGTCGGCGCTCGTGCTTCGCGCTGCAACACCTGGCCGGGGGCGAGCGTCCTGGTACAGGGCCGGCCACCCAGGGCCATGGACTACTCCTGTGGTGCGGACGCCGTGTGTGGATCGGCCCCTTTCGATGATGAGGCACGACCGTATACCGCCAGCCGGCGGAGCATGGGCACGAGCTCAGTCGCCAGGTGCTCGGCCTGGAGCAGGGCGTCGGCCTGGCCCCAGGGGTGCTCTGGCCAGGCGGCGACGCCCTCGCGCGTCTCGATGACGATCACGCAACAGCCGGGGATCAGGTGGCGGATCATCGCCACCATCGCCTGCTCACAGCTGCTCTCAAAGCCCAGGATGATGACCACGGCATCGGGCTGCGCGGCCGCGATCACCGTGATCGAGCCCGCGATCTGGCAGGCCTCGCCCACCACCCCGAGCGTCCCCGCACTCTGGTCCCGGATCGTCATCGCCAGCACAGCCCGAAAACCGGAGTGATGTCCGACCAGAAAGATGCGCCGCATGCCCCTCCCCCTCGCATCCGCTCGTCAGTGGGAGCTGCGTACGCTGGCGCGATGCTCAGCACCATGGGTACGATAGCGTTAGCCTAGCGCTTGCGCTGGCCGATGGCAATACCATCTGCTACGTAGGAAGGCCCTACGTGGTCTGGTATCTTTGCGCGTTTCGGTACATAGCTGCCCGTGGGGTGTCGGGGCTGGGGGCGCCGTCACGCTGAGGAGTTGTCGGGGCCCGGGAGCAGCCCGCGCCGGGTGGCGAAGCGCACCACCTCGGCCTGACTATGGAGCTCGAGCTTCTGCATCAGGTTCGCGCGGTGGGTCTCGGCCGTGCGGAGGCTGATGTTCAGCCGAGCGGCGATCTCCTTGCTCGTGTACCCGGCCACCACGAGATCCAGGACCTCGCGCTCGCGCAGCGTGAGCAGGTCCAGTTCGTCCAGGGGGGCAGTCTCTACCTGGCGCACGTACCGTTCAATGGCCCGCTCGCTCAACGGCGGGCTCAGGTAGCGCTGGCCCGCTGCCACGGCCCGCACCGCCGCGATCAGCTCCGCCGTGTCGTTCTCCTTGAGCACATAGGCCGCGGCCCCTTTGCGCAGCGCCTCCAGCACGTAGACCTCATCCATGTGCATCGAGAGCACCACCACCTGGGGCGGGGTCGGGAGCGCCCGCACCCTTCGGGTCACCTCGATGCCTCCGAGCCCTGGCATCATCAGGTCCACCACCAGCACCACCGGCTGGAGCTGCTGGACCAGGTGTACCGCCGCCAGCCCATCGGCCGCCTCGCCGACGACGGCATAGCCCGGCTCGGCCGCGAGCAGCGTCCGCAGCCCCTGGCGCACAATCGGGTGGTCGTCGGCCAGCACGATCGTGATCATAGATGCGTCTCCCCCAAAGGCAGCCCCACGGTGATACAGGTCCCCGCGCCCGGCGCCGTCTCAATCAGCAGCGTCCCCCCCAGGAGGCTCACCCGCTCCTGCATCCCCGCCAGCCCGCTGGAGTGGCCGCTAGCGAGCGCCTCGTCCAGGACGAAGCCGCGCCCCGCGTCGCGCACCTGGATGCGCAGGCGCTCGGCGGAGGCAAGGAGGCTGACGGACACCGTCGTCACCTCGGCGTAGCGGGCCACGTTGGTGAGCGCTTCCTGCACGATGCGGTAGGCGACGGTCTCCACCGAGAGCGGCAGGCGCTGCTCTAGCCCCCGCTGGCGGAAGTCGACGGCAATCCCGGTCTGCTCGTGGTAGCGCGTGATCTGCCAGTGCAGGGCCGGCAGCAGGCCCATATCGTCGAGCATGGCCGGCCGCAGGTCAAGCGAGAGGGCGCGCACGCGGGCGATGAGGTCCTGGCTGGCCTGGTGCGCCTCGCCCAGGTAGCGGTCACGCACGTCGAGCGACAGACGGCGGGCCAGCTCCAGCGAGAGGCGCAGGCCGGTGAGGGCTTGCCCCACCTCGTCGTGTAGCTCGCGGGCGAGGTGGCGACGCTCCTGCTCCTGCGTCTCCAGCAGGCGCTGGGAGAGGTGATGGAGCCGGGCATGGGTCGCCTGCACCTCCGCATAGAGGCGCGCCCGCTCGAGCGCCTGGGCATATTGCTGGGCCATCGCCTCTAGCAGGGCGTGCTCCTCGGGAGCGAAGGGCCGGGGCGTGGCGAAGCCGAGCGCGAGCACGCCGATCGCCCCATCCGTCGTCGCGAGCGGCAGGGCGGCATACGCCCCCATGGCCCCGGCATCCATCAGCGGGCCGAAGCCGGGAAACTGCGCGTTCCCCATCGCCGGGGACTCGATCCAGATCGCGGTCTGGGTCCGCGCGGCCTGGGCCAGCGGGAGCGGGGCGTCGAGCGGCAGCGGGTCGGCGGCATCGCGGTCCCCGACGGGCTGGTCCTGGGAGACGACGCTCAGCGCATCGCCGGATGGGGTGAGCAGGGCGAGCGTCGCGGTGCTCGCCCCAGCCGCGTGCTGTCCCAGGTCAAGCACCACCGCGACGACCTCGTCCAGGGTCAGGGTCGCGCCGAGGGCGGCTGTCACGCTCTGGAGCCGCTTCACCCGCGTGGAGGCCTGCTGCTCGGCGGCGAGGGCGACCCGCAGCTGCGCCTCGGCCACCTTGCGGGCGGTGATGTCGCGGGCGATGCCCTCGATCGCCACCGGCTGGCCCGCAGGGTCACGGATCAGCCGGTTCAACAGCTCGGTCCAGATGACCGCCCCATCCTTGCGCCGCCAGCGGAGCGTCAGGGGCCCGTCCGTCTGCGCCGCAGTAGCCTGGTCGATCAAGTGCCGGTCCTCAGGCGCGACCAGCCTGGCGCCGAGCTGGGGGTCAGCATAGTGCTCCTCGGGGGTGTAGCCGGTGATCGCCGTGGCCGAGGGGCTGACATACTCGAAGCCCGGCTCGGGGGCAAGGCGGTAGCGGTAGATCAGGTCCTGGGCGTGTTCGGCGAGCAGGCGGAAGCGGGCCTCGCTGGCCTGGAGCGCGGCCTCGGCCTGCTTCCGGGCAGTGATGTCCTGGACCGTACCACTGATGATGGCCAGGCGGCACTCCGGGCCTTCGCCGGCAAAGTAGGCCCGGGCGTGGATCGCGAGCCAGCGGATGCTGCCGTCCGGGTGCACCACGCGGTACTCCCCGGTCGCGCGCCCGTCGCCGGTCGGGTCGGTCGTCGTCGCCACCGCCTGGCGCCAGACCGGCCGATCATCAGGGTGGATACGCTCCAGGAGCATCTCACCTGGCGCTATGTCGGCAGCAATACCGAAGTGGGCCTGGGCCCGCGCGTCGAGGTGGACCAGGCCTACCGCGGGATCGCGCCACCAGGTGCCGAGTTGGGCCGCGTCGTAGGCCAGCCGCAGCTGCTCGTCCCGCTCGCGCAGGGACTGCTCGTCCCGCTTGCGCGCGGTGAGGTCCTGGAAGGTGATCACCCCCAGCCGCAGCGCGCCGTCCGCGTCGACGACGGGAGTGCCGTTCAGCAAGAGCCAGCGTTCGGACCCATCGTGAGTGGAGCGCTGGCACAGCTCCATGCCGGCGAAGCGCTCGCCGCGCAGCACGCGGGACAGCGGCAGCTCCGACGGCGCGAGGGGCTTGCCGTGAGCGTCGAGCAGCTGATGGGGCGTCCGCCCCAGATCGGCCACGGTCGTCGGGGGACGGGTGGGGTCGAAGTCGCGTAAGCGCAGCGCCGCCGGGTTAATCAGGATGAGCGTGCCGTCGGGGCGGCTGGCAATGACGCCCTCGTGCATGGTGGTGAGGATGGCCGCGAGCTGCTGGCGCTCATAGGCCAGGGCACGCTCGGCCTGCATGCGCTCGGTGATGTCGCTCGCCACGGCCACGACCCGCCAGTCGGAGAACTCGACCGGCACGGCACTCGCGTTGAGCCAGTGGAGCTCGCCCGTCCCGCTGATGAACCCGCTCTCGACGTTCAAGGCCGGCTGACGCTCGCGCAGAGCCCGCTCCGTCGCCAACTCCTCGCGCGGTCGGGGCGTCCCGTCCGGGCGGAAGAAGGAGCGCTCCAGCACGCCCTCGCGGGCCACACCGGCCTGCTGGCGCCGGAAGATCGCCTCCTGGGCCGGGTTCATCGCGACCACGGTGCCCGCGGCGTCGAAGATCGATACCCCGACGGGCAAGAGCTCGAACAGCGTGGTCAGCTTGCGCTCGGTCTCGCGCAAGGCGGCGGTGGTCTGGGTGATCGCGGTGATGTCGGTGACGGTCACGCCGACACCGGTCACCGCGCCAGCGGCGTCACGCACCGGGAAGTAGCTGATCAGCCAGTCCTGGGCCGCACCATTAGTCGGACACGGCGGCTGGTCCTGGAGTTCCAGGTCGCGTACCGCCTCGCCTGTAGCGAGCACCTGGCGGGCCAGCGGCTCCAGCCGCGAGGCCAGGGCGGGGATCACCTCGCCCATGGTGCGCCCAACGTGCTCGGCGGACGGGCGGCCATTGAGTGCGGCGAGGGCTGGGTTGACCAGCTGATAGCGCAGCGCGGGATCCAGGTAGCCGACCCCGGTCGGCAGGCTGGTGATCAGGGCGTCCAGCCGAGCGAAGGCCTCAGCGGCGACCTGCTGGGCCGCCTGCACCTCCTGGAACAGGCGCGCGTTGCTAATTGCCAGCGCGGCGCGGTCAGCCAGGTCCTGCGCGAGGCGCAGGTCGTCCTCGTCGAAGGGCGCCTGATCCGGCGCGAAGCGCGCGAACGCGAGACTGCCGATGGGGTGACTATGCACGCGCAAAGGTACCGTGAGCTGGCTGCGGGGGGAAAACTGGGCCAGGATCGCTTGATGCTCCGGCGACACTGATGCGCGTAGCGCCTCGGGGTCAATGATCGGGATGAGCTGGGGCTGCCCACTGCGCACCGCGCGTGCGGTCGGGTGTGGAGCCTCCACGGAGAGCCGTTCGGGGGCAAGGAGGGCCCGCAAGACCTCGCGTGTGGCCGGGTGATAGTGGCCGACGGCGCACACGTCGAGCCACTGGGCGTCCTCGGAGAGCAGCCGGACGGTGCAGGCGGCCGTCAGCCGCTCGGCCGTAAGCTGGGCGATCTGGTCGAGCAGCGCATGGTACGTCGTCCCAGCCTCGGCGAAGGCGCGTGAGGCCTCGGCCAGAACGTGGAGCCGGTCGGCGGCCCGCTGGCGCGCCTGCTCGGCCGCCTTGCGCGCGCTGATATCGCGATTCACGGAGACGGCGCCCAGGGGCTCGCCGGCCGGGCTGCGCACCAGGGCAACGGACGCCATAATCGTGAGGAGATGGCCGTCGCGGTGCTGCTGGAGCACTTCGCCCCGCCAGATGCCGGCGGCCTGAAACTGCGGGAGCACCTGGGCCGGCTCGTCATCGAGATACTGCGCGTGCAGCACGGCATTGACGGTCTGGCCGAGCACCTCGGCCTCCGACCAGCCATAGAGGGCTTCCGCCCCGGGATTCCAGCTGGTGATCCGAAAGGCCAGGTCGGTCCCGATCACCGCATCCTGGACAAAGCGCAAGAGGATGTCGGGTGTGAGGGGATAGCGCTTCGCGCCAGCTTCGCTAACGGGGACGGATGGCGTGCCTTCTACGGGTCGCAGGTCTTCAGCGGGGGCGGACGCATCAGGGTGACTGGACGGAGGGTTGCCCATATCAGGCTCCTCACCTGAAGCTGCGAGGGTACCGTACGTGCGAGTATAGCACCCCGCCCGTAGCACTGGCAGCTGACCAACGGCACGAGCGCATCCGCCTGCCTGATGGTCAGCTGCCACGCCCCGTGCGGGTAGTGACCACCACTTCTGGTCACCCGAGATCCCGTAGAATGTCCGATAGGGCGACGGTGGTGCTCTACCTCACCGACCTCGCCGAGCCGAGCGAGGCGGGCCAGGTGGCCCACGGTGAACACGAGCCAGCGCCGGCTCTCGGGCATCGTGTTTTATCACACGGCGGCCGCGGGCGTTTCCGAGCGGGCGATCATGGACCAGACCGGCCACAAGAGCCTCACCGTCCTGCGCCGCTACATCCGCAAGGGCTCGCTCTTCGCGGCGCGGTCGAGCAAGGTCCCGGCGCCGCCAATATCGCGCGTCATGCCGGCGTAGAAGCCGATCACCCGGTCCACGGGCAGGTCGGTGGTGCCCTGAGGAAGGAGATCGTGCCGCCCAGACAGAAGCCCACGCTGGCGCTGGCGCTGGCGGGGGGCGCGGGGGCGACAGCGGCCAGGTGGGCCAGGGCGGCGCGGGCGTCGGCCCCGATCCCGTCGAAGGTGAGCTGCTGGACGTGCGGCTGAAACGCGAACGACTCATCGCGGCTGGTGAGGCCGGCGGTGCGGCCGAAGTAGTCGATGGTGATGGCGGCGACCCCGGCCTCGGCGGAGCGCAGGGCGAGCGCCTTGAGAACTAGTGGAGGCCGCACGTGGCGTTGGGAGCGTGGGTCGCCCAGGGCTGGAGGGCCAGCGCGCAGCTCCGCGCCGGCGGAGACAGGGCTCGGTGCTGCGTCCACCGGCCCGCCCGATTCTTAGCGGTTCTTTAGCTGGCATTAAGCCAGGCGCTAGCTGGCGATCCGAAACTCTGGCAATGGTTGCCATGGTTCACCTTTGGGCCGGGCGCATATCTATGAGCCCGTGACGGATCAGGAAGGACCAGCCCATGGGCGATGCCGGCCTGTCGCCTGACCCCCATCCCGCCGAGGCGCAGCGCCTCGCCGCGCTGCTGCTGGAGCTTGCCCCCCTGGTGATGCGCACCCTGCGCCAGAAACTGGCCCGGCAGGCTGACGCCGAGCTCTCGGTGCCGGCCTTTCGGACCTTGCGCTACCTCAGCCGCCACCCAGGCGTTACCCTCTTGGCTCTCGCCGACCACCTGGGTATGACCCTGCCGGCGGCCTCGAAGCTGGTCAAGTGGCGGGCCACGATATCGTGCGCGCGCCGGGCGCGGTCCGGCGCAGCATCGGCTACGTGCCCCAGCTGCTCTCGGCCGACGGCACGCTCACCGGCTTCGAGAACCTGCTGATCTTCGCCCGGCTCTACGATCTGCCGCGCCGCGAGGCCGCCCTGCGCGCGCGGGCGGCCATCACCTCCATGGGCCTGGCCGAGGCCGCCGACCAGCAGGTGCGCACCTACTCGGGCGGTATGATCCGCCGCCTCGAGATCGCCCAGGCCCTGCTCCACCGCCCGCAGGTGCTCTTCCTCGACGAGCCGACCGT
>JAAXUL010001349.1 GCA_013336035.1 Chloroflexales bacterium | reverse complement strand
CCGACGCCCCGCGAGCATTGCGCTTTCTGGTGCGGTGCGGCTGCGCCGCACGCACCAGAAAAGGCATACGCTACCGACGCTCTCTAAACCCCCAGCACGCGCAGCGCCGCCTCGGCCACGCCCTCGGGCGTCAGCCCAAGGTGGCGGTAGATCTCCTGGTATGGCGCCGAGAAGCCGAAGCGGTCGACGCCCACGACCGCTCCGCCCTGACCCACATAGCGCTCCCAGCCCAGGCTGCGCCCCGCCTCGACGGCCACGCGGGCGGTCAGCGCCGGGGGGAGCACGCCCTCGCGGTAGGCCTGATCCTGGGCCTCGAACACCTCCCAGCAGGGCAGGCTCACCACGCGGGCCGGCACGCCCCGATCGGCCAGCAGGTCAGCCGCGGCCACGGCCAGGCTCAGCTCCGAGCCCGTCGCCAGCAGGGCCACCCGTGCGCCCTCGGCATCGCGCAGCACATACCCGCCCCGCAGCGCCCCCTCGGCGGGGGCCAGCCCATTGCTACGGTCAAGGGTCGGGACATTCTGGCGCGAGAGCACGATCGCTGTCGGGCCATCGCGGCGCTCGAGCGCCGACCGCCACGCCATCGCCACCTCGTTCGCGTCGCCGGGGCGAAAGACGTGCAGGTTCGGGATGAGCCGCAGGGCCATCACATGCTCGACGGGCTGGTGGGTCGGGCCGTCCTCGCCCAGGCCGATGCTGTCGTGGGTAAAGACGTACACCACCTGCAGGCGCGTCAGGGCCGCCAGGCGGATCGCCGGGCGCATATAGTCGCTGAAGACCAGGAAGGTGCCGCCGTACGGGATCAGCCCGCCGTGCAGGGCCATACCGCTCAGCGCCGCGCCCATAGCGTGCTCGCGCACCCCAAAGTACAGGTTGCGCCCGCCGAAATCCTCGCCCGTGATCGTCGCCGCGCCCTTGATCAGGGTGTTGTTCGAGCCGGCCAGGTCGGCCGAGCCGCCAAAGATGCTCGGCACCACCTTCACCAGGGCGTTCAGGACCTCGCCCGAGGCCACACGGGTGCCCTTGGCCTTCGGGTCGGCGACGAAGGGCGGCAGGGTCGCCGCCCAGTCCGCGGGCAGGGCCTTCGACTGCATCTGCTCCCACAGAGCCGCCAGCTCAGGGTGACCGGCCTTATACCGCTCCAGCATCATCTCCCACTCGCGCTGGCGGGTATTGCCCACCTCGACGGCCAGCTGCATGTGCTCATAGACCTCACCCGGCACGAAGAAGGCGGGCTCTGTAGGCCAGCCCAGGCGCTCTTTGGTCAGGCGCACCTCGTCGACGCCCAGGGGCTCGCCGTGGGCCTTCGCGCTGCCGGCCTTGTTCGGGCTGCCGTAGCCGATCGTCGTGCGGGCGATGATCAGCGAGGGCCGCTCCGGCTCATCGCTCGCCTCGGCCAGAGCGTGGGCCACCTCGGTCATGCTGTGCCCGTTGGCCCGAAGCACCTGCCAGCCGTAGGCCTCGAAGCGCCGCGCCACATCCTCTGAGAACGACAGGTCCAGGGGGCCGTCCAGCGAGATCTGGTTGGCGTCATAGAGGCAGATCAGCTTGTCCAGGGCCAGGTGGCCCGCCAGGCTCGCCGCCTCGTGCGAGATGCCCTCCATCAGATCGCCGTCAGAGCAGAGGACATAGGTGTGGTGATCCACAATATTGAAGCCGGGACGATTGAACTGAGTCGCCAGCCAGCGCTCGGCCAGAGCCATGCCCACAGACGTCGCCAGGCCCTGGCCCAGCGGCCCCGTGGTCGTCTCAACGCCGGGGGTCATAAAGCTCTCGGGGTGGCCAGGCGTTTTGCTCTCCCACTGGCGGAAGCGCCGCAGGTCATCGAGGCTCAGATCGTAGCCGGTCAGGTGCAGGAGCGCGTAGAGGAGCATCGAGCCATGGCCCGCCGAGAGCACGAAGCGGTCGCGGTCGGGCCAGTGAGGGTCCTCGGGGTTATGCTTCAGAAAGCGCGTCCAGAGCACATAGGCCGCATCAGCCATGCCAAGAGGCAGCCCAGGGTGACCACTATTCGCCTGCTGCACGCCGTCGATCGCCAGGGCCCTGATCGCGTTAGCGCAGAGCTGGTCTAGTTCGCCATTACCTATTTCGGGCCTGGGTATGCCATCAGTCATCCTGATCTCCTCGCTGTGCCTGGCCAACCACGAGGTGATTATAGCACCGCCCCAACTGTGACAAAGACCCCATGGCTGCCGTCTTGCTCTAATAGACATAGGACTTACGCAGTTGGGGGCACCTGCGGTAGGATGAGGGCATGAATGAACCCAAGGTGTGGGATCTCGACTACATCAACTTCCTGCTTGCGACACCGCGCGTGGTG
>JAAXUL010000050.1 GCA_013336035.1 Chloroflexales bacterium | reverse complement strand
CCGGCTGCTCACCTTCGACCGAGACGGGCAGATGCGCGAGCCCACCGTGGAGCTGGCCCACGAGGCGCTGCTGCACACCTGGGGGCGCCTGCGGGCCTGGGTGGACGCCGCCCGCGAGGATCTGCTTGCCCGGCGACGCCTGAGCGCGGCGACGGCAGAGTGGGCGGACGCCGGGCGCGATCCGAGCTTTCTAGCCCAGGGGGCGCGGCTGGCGCAGTTCGCCGATCTGGCCGAGTCCGGCAGGCTGGCGCTGAACACAGACGAGCGGGCCTTCCTTGTGATGAGCCTGGAGGAGCGCGATCATCTGGCCCGCCAGGAGCGGCAGCGCCAGCAGCGTGAGCTGGAGCAGGCGCACGATCTTGCCGAGACGCAGCGGCGGCGCGCCGAGGAGCAAGAGGCCTCGGGGCGACGTCTGCGCCGGCGCGCGATCCTGCTCGCCCTTGTCGCCCTTGTCGCCCTTGTCGCCGCCGGATCGGCCGCCTTCTTTGGCCTCTCGGCGCGGCAGAGCGCGCGCGTAGCCGAGGTTGAGCGCGCGACCGCCGACAGCGAGCGCCAGCGATCCGAGCAGAGCGCGTCCACCGCCGAGGCAGAGCGCACCCGCGCCGAGCAGCAGTCCCGGATCGCCACCGTGCGCCAGCTGGTCGCCTCGGCGAACGCGCAGGCGGGCGATGCCGGCGAGACCGCCGTGCTGCTGGCGCTTGAGGCGGTCGGCCACGACCCCTCGCCCTTTACGTTTGAGGCGCTGCGCAGCGCGATGACGCGCCCCCTCTGGGGCGAGACAGAGCTGGAGAGCGACGGGGACGGCAGGTTTAGGGAAATGGCCTTTAGCCCTGACGGGCAGCGCGTGCTTGGCCTGGGCTCGTCCCTGCGGGCCTGGGACGCGGGCGGCAAGCAGCTCTTCGATCTGGCGGGCGACATCCGCGCCGCGGCGATCAGCCCCGATAGCGCCCTCGTGCTGGCCGCGACCGGCGCCGGCGCCGGCCTGCTGCTTGACGGCAAGGGCGACCAGATCGCCGTGCTGGCCGGCCACGACCCCGCGCAGCCCCTCACCCGTGTCGCCATCAGCGCTGATGGCGAGCGCCTGCTGACCGGGAGCGCCGACGGCACCGCCAGGCTCTGGGATCGGGCCGGCCGGCCGCTCGCTGTGCTCCAGGGCCACAGCGGCCCGCTGAGCAGCGTCGCCTTCAACCCGCGCGACAGCAGCATCCTGACCCGCTCTGATGACGGGACGGCCCGCGTCTGGGCCGCCGATGGGCGGCCGGTCGCGACCCTGGCGCACGAGGGCGAGCCGATCGCCAACGCGCAGGTGGGTGGCGACGGCGAGCGCATCCTGACGGTCTCTGAGACGGTAGCTCGGCTCTGGGACGCCCAGGGCCAGCTGATCGCGCAGCTCTCGGATAGCGGCGAGACGATCAGGCGGGCCGCCCTGAGCCGCGACGGCAGCCGCGTCAGGGTGTGGACCTATGGCGCCATCAGCGTCTGGGATGCTCAGGGCGAGCTGGTCGCCAGCCTCGACCCGGGCCTGGTGGAGTCGAACCTGATCAATGTGACGCTGAGCCCCGACGGCCGGCACATCGTCACCATCGGCGGCTACGGCTACGCCGAGCTGTGGGATATCAGCGGGCAGACTGAGGGCGGGCGCCCGCAGCAGGTGGCGGTCTTCCGCTCGTCCTCGGAGTACCCCGACGGGGTGCGCTTTAGCCCCGACGGGGCCTATGTGCTCATCTATGATGACGAGAACCTGGATCTCTTCCAGGCCAGCGGCGAGTACATCACCACCCTCGCCAGGCTGTCCTCGGAGATTACCGAGATCGTCTTTAGCCCCGACAGCAGGCGGGTGCTGGCGCGGACTAAGGATGGCACCGCTCGCCTCTGGCAGATCCGCGACAGCGGGACGGCCGTGCTCGCCGGACATAATGATCAGCTGAAGCGGGCGCTCTTCAACGCGGGCGGCGACCATATCCTCACCCTGAGCGACCGCGGCGCCCGGCTCTGGACAGACCAGGGGGCGCTTGTCGCGACGCTCAGCCAGGGGTATCTGAGCCCATCCGCCGCTTTCAGTCCTCCTGGCGACCGTGTCCTGATCTGTGCTGAAAATACGGCCCAGATCTGGGACCTGGCCGGCCAGCTGGTCGCCGAGCTGAGGCCGGAGGGCCAGCACATCGACGGCGCCGTCTACAACCACGACGGGGGCCAGGTGCTGACCTACAGCGAGGAGGGCGCGGCGCAGCTCTGGACGGGCGACGGCGATCTGATCACGAGCTTTCAGGCCTACCCGCCCTTTCAAGATCACCCGGACGGTGTAGAGTGGGCCGGGTTTACCGCCGGCGGGCGCCGCATCGTCACCGCCAGCATTAACAGCGGCGTCAGGCTGTGGGAGCTGGACGGCAGGCTGGTCAAGGAGCTGCTGGCCCCCGATGACGAGGCGCTGGCGCTCGTCACGCTCAGCCCCGACGGGGCGCGGCTGGTCACCGGCAGCTTCACCAGCGGGACGCGCCTGTGGGACGATGACGGGCGGCTGGTGGCGCAGCTCGAGGGCGATAAGGCCAGCGCCTTCTTCAGCCCCGACGGCGGACGCCTCCTGACCTCCTCCTTCAAGGCCACCCGGCTGTACGACCGGGATGGGCGCCAGATCGCTGATCAGGCGCAAGATAGCGTGGTCAACACCGGCGCGCTTACTTCGTTCAGCGCGCTGTTCAGCCGCGATGGGACGCTGCTCACCTATGACACCTTCTCCAGCCTGGCCCAGCTCTGGGGCGCCGACGGCGCGCTGCTCGCCGAGCTAAAAGGCCACGCCGATAGAATCACCGGCGCGGCCTTCAGCCCGGACGGCGCGCTGATCGTCACCGCCTCGGAGGACGGCACCGCCCGCATCTGGGGCGCCGACGGGCAGCTCAGGGCGACGCTGCGCGGCCACACGAGCGTTGTCTCCGACGCCGTCTTCAGCCCCGACGGGGGCCGTGTCCTGACCGCCTCGGAGGACGGCACCGCCCGGATCTACCTGGCGCGCGACGAGGATCTGCTCGCGGCCGCCGCGTGCGCGGTCGCCCGCCCGCTCAGCGATGAGGAGATCGCCACCTTCCAGGTGCCCACGCCCCTGGGCTTCGACTTCGGCGCCCGCCAGTGCCCGCCGCGCTACTCGTGGGAGCAGGGGCGCTGAGCAGTGTCACCGGCCCAGCGCCGGGATGGCCACCTCGTGGATGACGTCGAGGGCGCGCACGAAGCCGTCGGCGATATCGCCGCCGTAGGTGGGCTGGACGGGGTTGACCAGGGCAAAGGTGCCCGGCGCGCTCCGCGTCTCGCCGCCGACCACCACCCCGCCGTCGGGCCGCGCCGCCACGGCGTAGGCGCGGTCGAAGTAGTCGCCGCCGATAAACGAGCTATAGATCAGGCGCCCGCCGTCGCCGCTGAGCTGCACGACAAAGCCGTCCTCCACGCCGCCAAACACGGGCTGGTGGGCCAGCCGGATGGGCATCAGATTGACCGGGCCCCTGCCGACGATGGTCACGCGCCCGGCCGCGTCGATAGCCGCCCCCTGCACATACCAGCCGCCGGCGATCAGCGTGGTTGAGCGTATGGCCCCGTCGTTCGCGCCGAGCCGGGTCACAAACGAGCGGGAGGCCCCGGTGCTCGTGCCGAAGATCGGCCCGGCCGGGCGCGGGAAGTCGTCCGACTGGGTGAAGCCCGCCACGATCACCTCGCCCCAGGGCGCCACCACAACGCCGCCGCTGTTCGCGCCATTCTCGCCGCCCAGGTAGGTGGCGAAGCGCAGCGCGCCGTCGGCGCTGAGGCTGGCCAGGTAGGCGTCGCCAAGGCCATCGCCGCCGGTCGCCTGCGCCGGGTTCTTGAGCGGCATGTCGGTCGATCGGGTGACGCCCGTCACGTAGGCGGCGCCGTCCGCAGCGACGGCCACGCCGATGCGCCCCAGGAATTCGGACTCACTCCCGCTGCCGCCCAGGTAGGTCGAGTACAGCAGCGCGTCGCCCGTCGGGCTAAGGCGGGCGATGAACAGATCGCCCTGGCCCCCGGCGTAGCTGGCCTGCACCGGGTTGACCACCGGCAGGCCGTCCGAAGTGGTGCCGGCGACGATCACACTCCCGTCGGGGGCGAGCGCGACCGCCTCGCCCTGGGTATACCCATTGCTGCCGATGATCGCCGAGTAGACCAGGCTGCGACCGTCAGGGGCCAGCTTGGCGACGAAGGTGCCGCCCCTGGCCACGTTGGCCGCGCCAAAGGCGCCGGGAGTCACAGGGAAGGGCTTGCTCCCCGAGCCGACATTACCGGCCAGGCCGACGACGTAGGCGTGCCCTGTGGCGTCTACGGCGATGCCCCCGGCCTGGTCCAGGTTGGCCCCGCCCAGGTAGGTGGCGTAGATGACCTGGGTTCCCGCCGGGTTGAGCTTGATCACGAAGACGTCGGAGATCCCGGCGAACTGGGACTGGATGCTGCCGTTCGCGGGGAAGTCGGTCGAGCTGGTGGTCCCGGTGATGTAGATGTTGTTGTCGGCGTCCACGGCCACGCCGGCCACGCTCTCGACATCATTGCCGCCCAGAAAAGTGCTGAAGCTCACCTGTCCGCTGAGGGCGGAGGCGGCCAGGGCCGGGCTCGGGCCGCCCGGCCCGGCGAGGCCGGCCACGGATACGAGGCTCGCCAGCAGCAGCGCGATGGGGAACAGACGTTGACGCATACGCCCTCCTTGGGTTGATGATGCGGGCACGAACGCCCGATCACCATAGCAAGGCCGGCGCGCATGTTCCAGACGCGCTTCCTTCCAGCCGCCTTACAGATCATGAAGGTTAGGCTTTTTTATACTAAATTTATGTTGTCAGAGCACCAGCTCGTAGCCCTGGCCGCGGTGGGTCTTGATCAGCTCGGCCCCGGCGTTGGCGCGGCGCAGGATGGCGCGCAGCCCATTGATCGCCCGGTCGAGCGCGCCGGCGTCGCGGCCGGGCTCGTAGGTCTGGCCCCACAGCGCTATCGCGCAGCTCTCGCGCGTGCAGATCGCGCCGGCGTGCTCGTAGAGGTGCCGCAGCAGCCGGGTCTGGGCCACGCTCAGCTCGAGCGGGCCTTCGCCCAGGAAGAACAGCAGCCGCTGCTCGTCGTAGCGCAGCAGCCCGGCGGGCACCGAGGTCGGGTCGGGGTCGCTGAAGGCCAGCAGAGGCTCGGGGCTGCCCAGCCCGATCTGGTCGCGGTCCTTCAGCAGGTGCGGCCCCTGGATGCGCCGCTGGTTGACGTAGGTGCCGTTGGCGCTGCCGGTATCGTGGAGCAGATAGCGCACGATCTCGCGCTCGATGCGGGCGTGCAGCCGCGAGACGAAGGTGCGCGCCACGACGATCTGGCACTGGGGCGCCCGCCCGATGCGGCAGACCTCGCTCGTCAGGGTGAAGCTGGCGGGCTGGACATCTGGGTGAAGGGCCTTGAGTGTAGCGTAGGTCGGCTCAGGCGCGATCACGGGGCTCCTCCAGGCGTGCGGTACCGGGCGCCGTTAGCTTATCACACCTGGCACCCTGGGCAGTAGTGGGTGATCAGCTGCCCCAGGAAGGTGCGCGCGATCAGCGTGCCGCAGCGCGGGCAGGGCTCGCCAGCGTGGCCGTAGATCTTCCGGTCCTGGCGGGCGCCGCCCCTGACCCCGCGCAGGTCGGTCATGGTGCCGCGCAGGGCGATGCCCTCTTCGACCACGGCGCGGGCGCCGGCGAGGAGCCGGGCGATCTCGTCGAGGGTGAGCGAGCCGGCCTTGCGCCGCGGGTCGATGCGGGCCTCCCATAGGCTCTCGTCGGCGTCGCGGTTGCCGAGCCCGGCCAGGGTCTTCTGGTCCACCAGGGTCGTCTTGAGCACGCCGCGGCGCCCCACCAGGCGCGCGGCCAGCCCCGCCGCGTCGAAGGCCGGGTCGAGCAGCTCGGGGCCGAGGGCGTCGAGCCTGAGCCGGGCCGCCACCTCGGCCGCGGGGCCGGCGGCTACGCGCGCGAAGCCCTTGCGGTCGCGCAGGTGCAGCTCCTCGCCCCCGTCGAGGCCGAAGACGACCATCGTCTGCGCGTCGGTGGGCGCGCCCGTGGGCAGCAGGCGCAGGGTGCCGTGCAGCATCATGTGCATAGCCAGGGTGACCCCGCCCTCCAGGTCGCAGAGCAGCCACTTGGCCCGCCTGTTGGCGTCCTCGACCCGCCGCCCGGCCACCAGGGCCCCGAAGGCCGCCGGCTCGGGGAAGCGCACCGCCTCGGGCAGCGGCGCCCGCGCTCCGCTGAGCCTGCGGCCCACCACCAGGGCGCACAGGTCGCGCGCCAGGGTCTCAACCTCGGGGACTTCGGCCATCGCCCTGAACCTATCTACTCGAGCGTGAGCAGGAAGGCCACCAGCGCGTCGAGCTGCTCGGCGCTGAGGCTCTGCCCGTAGATCAAGGGCATCAGGCCGGGCGGGTAGCCCTCGGTGGTGACGGCGTTAGGGTCGAGGATCTCCCGGCGCAGCCAGGCCTCGGCGCTAAGGCCGTCGGGGTTCGCGGCGGCCAGCGTTGCCACACCGGCAAGATTGGGGCCAAGGCCGGCGGGCGCCCCCGCCTCGACGGCGTGGCACCCGCTGCACCAGATCAGGTGCATGCGCCGGCCCTCGGCGAGCGGGTCGAGCGTGGGCGGGGGCACGGGCGTGGGCGGCGCGGCGGCGCCGCAGGCGGCGAGGGCAAGCACAAGCGCGGCCCAGAGAAGGAGGCGTACTGGTGTCACAGTGTAAGTTCTAGCTGCGTGCGGTAGATGAACGGCTACCCTATATCAGGGACGTTCGAGCGGAGCTCCTCGATCCAGACCCGCGCCTCGGCGTCGCTGGGGGCGCGCCAGTCGCCGCGGGGCGAGAGCGAGCCGCCCGAGCCGACCTTCGGCCCGTTGGGCACCGCCGAGCGTTTGAACTGGCTGATCTGGAAGAAGCGGAACAGAAAGACCCCCAGCCACTGCTTGATCACCGGCAGCTCGTAGGCCACGCGCTTCGCCTCTGGCAGGCCCTCGGGCCAGGCGCCGCGCCCCGCATCCGACCAGGCGTGGTGGCTCAGGAAGGCCACCTTGCTCGGGCGAAAGCCGTAGCGCGTGATGTAGTAGAGGTTGAAGTCCTGCAGGGCGTACGGCCCGATCTTCGCCTCGGTGCTCTGGGCGGGCTCGTCGGTCGCGCCGTCGCTGGCGGGGACAAGCTCGGGCGAGATCTCGGTGTCGAGGATCGACTGGAGCGTGGCGTTGGCGTCCGCGTCGAGCTGGCCCGAGCCCATCACCCAGCGGATGAGGTACTGGATGAGCGTCTTGGGCACCGAGGCGTTGACGTTGTAGTGCGACATATGGTCGCCGACGCCGTAGGTGGCCCAGCCCAGCGCCAGCTCGCTCAGGTCGCCTGTGCCGAGCACGATGCCGTTGTGGAGGTTGGCCAGGCGGAAGAGGTGCGAGGTGCGCTCGCCGGCCTGCACGTTCTCGAAGGTCACATCGTAGACCGGCTCGCCCGCGGCGTAGGGGTGGCCGATATCCTTCAGCATCTGGGCGGCCGAGGGGCGGATGTCGATCTCGCCCGCGCTGACGCCGAGGGCGGTCATCAGGGCGTGGGCGTTGGCCCGCGTCCGCTCCGAGGTGGCGAAGCCCGGCATGGTGTAGGCCAGGATGTTCGCGCGCGGCAGGCCGAGGCGGTCCATGGTCTTCGCGGCGACGATCAGGGCCTGGGTGCTGTCGAGGCCGCCGCTCACGCCGAGCACCACCTTCGTGATGCCGGCGGACTTGAGGCGCTTGAGCAGGCCGTGGACCTGGATGTTGTAGGCCTCGTAGCAGCGGGCGTCGCGGGTGGCCGGGTCGTCCGGCACATAGGGGAAACGCTCGACGTGGCGCGCCAAGGGCAGCTCGCCCGCCGGCGGCGTGAACGTGAAGGGCACGCGCCGCAGCCGCCGCAGCTCGTCGCGGCGGTCGGCGACCGTGTCGGTGTAGCTGCCGAGGCGCATGCGGTCCTGGAGCAGGCGCTCGAGGTCGATGTCGGCGACGATCAGCTGCTCAGCGTCGGCGAAGCGCTCAGACTCGGCCAGCAGCTCGCCATTCTCGTAGATCAGGGCGTGGCCGTCCCAGGCCAGGTCGGTGGTGCTCTCGCCGGGGCCGGCCGCCGAGTAGAGGTAGGCCGCGGCGCACTTGCCCGACTGGGCGGCGCAGAGGGCGCGGCGGTAGTCGGCCTTGCCGATCGTGATATTGCTGGCCGAGAGGTTGCAGAGCACGGTCGCCCCCGCCAGGGCCGCGTAGGTGCTGGGCGGGATAGGCGTCCAGACGTCCTCGCAGATCTCGGCGTGGACGAGCAGGCCGGGCAGGCCGGCGGCCTCGTAGATCAGGTCGGTGCCAAAGGGCACGCGCCTGCCAAGTAGCTCGATCTCCTGGGCGAGGGCGTCGCGCGCGGCGGCGAACTGGCGCTTCTCGTAGAATTCGCGGTAGTTGGGCAGGAAGCTCTTGGGGGTGACGCCGAGCACGTGCCCACCGTGGACGGCCACGGCGCAGTTGAAGAGCCTGCCCTCGAGGCGCAGGGGCGCGCCGACGAGCAGCAGGGTGCGCAGGTCGGCGCTCGCGGCCACAACCTCGGCCAGGGCCACGAGCGAGGCGTCGAGCAGGGCGTCCTGGTGGAACAGGTCCTCGTTGCTGTAGGCCGAGAGGCCCAGCTCGGGGAAGAGGGCCAGGGCGGCGCCGGCCTTGTGGGCCTGGCGGGCCAGGGCGATCGTCCGCTCGGCGTTGAAGGGCGGGTCGGCCACCCGCACAGCCGGCACGCCGACGGCCACGCGGGCGAACCCGTGGCTGTAGATCGAGAAGAACAGCTTAGCCATAAGGCCCATTTTACCATTGGTTAGTGGTATCATCCCGCGTAGAGCCACAGCCACAGCGAGGTGTCCGATGGCGCATACTCTTACTGGCCCGCGCGGCCGCCTGACTATCGCCGACGACGGCCGTCTGACTATCGAGCGCGGCGGGCGTATCGTGCTGCGCTCGGCGACCTCGCCGGCCTTCGCCGCTCTGTTTGGGGTCGAGCTCGCCACCCTCGCGCCCGAGCAGGCCCGCCGCGAGGGCGAAGCCCTGGTGCTGCGCTACCCAACCACCGACCCGGGCGTGGCGCTCAGCCTCGAGGCGCGCCCAACCGGCGCCGGCTTTCGCCTGCGCTGGAGCGGGCCGCCGCGCCTGCCGGCCCTGGGGGTGCGCTGGGAGCTGGGGGTGGGGCGGCCATGGTACGGCCAGGGCGAGCGTGCGGTGCAGCCGTGGCCGCTCGACCGGCTGCCCAACGAGTCGGACCCCCTGGAGCCGATCGACTTCGCGCGCGACGGCACGCTGAACATCACCGCGCCGCTCTGGCTCAACGCGGCCGGGGCTGCCCTGCATATCGCCGAGGGCGAGGGCGAGCTGGCCGCCAGCCTCGACCGGGGCGGCGACGGCCTGCTGCGCCTCGTCGCCCGCGAGGCGCCCGCGCCCCCGGGCCTGGCCTTCGACGAGCCATACGCCCCGCCCGGCCCCGTCCTCGAGCTCGACCTGGCCCTTGGCGACGACCTGCCCGGCGCCTACGCCGCGGCCCTGCCCCTGGTGGGCCGGCCCACCTCGGCGCCGCCCGCCGAGCTCTTCGCCCGGCCGATCTGGACCACCTGGGCCCACTACAAGATGCACATCACCCAGGTCGGCGTCGAGGAGTTCGCCCGGACTATCGTCGAGCGCGGCTACCCCCGCTCGGTGCTCGAGATCGACGACCGCTGGCAGCGGGCCTACGGCGCCGCCGCCTTCGACCAGGGCAAGTTCCCCGATCCAGGGGCGATGGTCGCCAGGCTTCACGACCTTGGCTTCAAGGTGACTCTCTGGACGCCGACCTTCTTCGACCCGGGCGACCCGGCCTTCGCCGAGGCGGCGCGGCGCGGCTACCTGGTGCGCCACCCCGCCGACGGCTCGCCCTACCTCGTCCGCTGGTGGCAGGGCTATGGCGGGAATCTTGACATAACCAACCCCGAGGCCCGGGCCTGGTGGCTCGAGCAGCTGCGCGCGCTCCAGCGCGACTACGGGGTCGACGGCTTCAAGTTCGACGCCGGCGAGGCCAACTTCGTGCCAGCTGACGCGCGCACCTACGCGGGCGGCCCGCGCCGCCGCTACGCCGACGCCTACGTGGCCTGGGTGGCCGAGCACTTCGCCTATAGCGAGGTGCGCTGCGGCTGGCGCGGCCAGCGCCACGGTGTCCTCTTCCGCGAGTGGGACAAGTGGAGCCGCTGGGGGCTCGACAATGGGCTCCACAGTGTGCTGACGCAGGCCCTGGCCCTCGGCGTGGTCGGCTACCCGTTTGTGCTGCCCGATATGATCGGCGGGAACGCCTACAGCCAGGAGCTGCCCGACGGCGAGCTGATGGCCCGCTGGACCCAGCTGGCGGCCCTGATGCCGACCATGCAGTTCGGCATCCCGCCCTGGGGCTACGGCGACGAGGTGGACGCCATCTGCCGGCGCTACGCCCTGCTGCACGAGGGTCTGGGGCCCTACCTGGCCGAGCTGGTGGGCGAGGTCCTGCGCGACGGCGCGCCGATGGTGCGCCCCCTGGCCTGGGCGGCGCCCGGCGACGCGGCGGCCCTGACCAGCGACGACCAGTTTATGTTGGGCGGGCGCTTCATAGCGGCGCCCGTGCTGCTGCCCGGCCAGCGCTCGCGCGACGTCTATCTGCCGGCGGGCTGCTGGCGCGACAGCCTGAGCGGCGAGGAGCACGAGGGGCCGCGTCTGCTGCCCGCCGTGCCGGCGCCGCTCGAGCATATGCCGCTGTACGAGCGAGTCGCGTAGGGGCGGCCGGGGCGCTACGCCCCCAGCAGCATCCCCACCCCAACCGCGATCAGCGACCCGGCCACCGAGCTGATCAGGTTGACCATATCGTTGTTCAGCCAGGGCCAGCCGCGCAGGAACTTCGTGGGGCGGCCGTCGCGGGCCACGCGCCGCTCGGTCTCGCGGCCGTCGGGGTAGGCGTAGATCGCCTGGACGGTGGCGCCCATCAGGCTGTCGATCAGCGAGCCGCAGAGGCCGCCGAGCGTCGAGGCGGGGATGACCCACCAGGTTGTGGCGGCGGGCGCCCCCTCGACGACAAGCAGCACGTAGAAGATCGTCCCGATCAGCAGGGCCCCGCCGGCCGACGCGCTGGTGCCGACCAGGCTGATGCCCCCGGAGGTGCCGGGCTCGACGACACGGCCGGTGGTGATCAGGCGTGGCTTGTGCGGGCTAAGCACGCCCAGCTCGGTCGCCCAGGTGTCGGCCGTGACGGCGGCCATCAGGCCGGCGAAGGCGGCGAGCAGGGCCACGGGGCGCCCGGCCATCGCGTAGAGCAGGGCGTAGATCGCGCCAATGCCCCCGTTGGCCAGCGCCTGCCACAGGTCGCGCCGGCCGCCCTTCGAGAACTTCTCGGCGGCCTTGCGCTCTTTCAGAGACTCTTTGTAGTGCGAGAGGACGCTGCTGGTGATGAAGAAGGCGATCAGGGTGAGGCCCCACGACCAGCCGCCAAAGCCGAACGTGATGGTGCCGACGATCACGGCGCCCAGCCAGCCGCTGGGTGAGAGAGAGCGCCGCCAGAAGGCCAGCCCGCCAATGGCGGTGCTGAGGGCCAGGCCGAGCCCGATCTGCGAGAGGTCGATCATACGCTGGCGCCACTACTTCCTGCCGCGGTGGACGGAGGTGGTGGCGAAGGCGGCAGGTCGCCCTTAGCACGCCGTCGTCCTGAGCGGCGAAAAAAAATACGGGGCGTCGCCACAGCGACGCCCCGCGATTATACCAGACCTGCGATGTCAGGCCGCAACTGCTCGCTCGCGCAGCCCGGAGTCGCGCATCTTGTTTGTGATCGCCTTCAGGGCGGCGTCGAGCTCGGCGGCCAGTATCTCGGCCACCTGCTGCGTCGGCACAAAGGCGGCCATTGGGCCAAGCATCGGCGTCAGGTCCAGGGTCATCGTCGCCTGGATGTCGGCGCCGTTCACGGCCGAGGTCAAAACCCAGCGTGTCTCGACGGGGACGGGTGTGCGGACCTTGAACAGGATCTCGCGCGGCTCGACCCACGTCAGGTCGCCCTCGCAGCGGATGGTGCCGAAGATGCCGCCCAGGCTCATGTGGGTAACCAGGCGCGCCTTGCAGTTCACATCGTCGCGGTCCAGCAGATCGACCTTCTGCATACGGGGCAAGAGCTTAGCGATGCCATTGGGGTCAGAGAGGGTGGCGAAGATCGCCTCGGGCGTTGTGTGCTCTAGATACGCCCGCCGGTTTACCTTGATCATTGTCCCTGTCCTCTCTCTATGCTTGTGGTCGCTGTGTGGTGTGCCCATATCATTGCACATCTTTGTCCACGCTTTGCACAATTCGAGTATAGCGCTTTTAACCGGCCCTGTCAACGCCTTTACCTAAGAATATCTTCTGAGTTTTATGCATATCAGATATTGCTTTATGACAAGCAGAGATCCGACGGCCAGGCGAGGCGTCGTGGTAGCATGCAGCAGATCAGCTCTGTCGAGCTGTGACGATAGCGCCGCACTATAACCAGAGCGCGTGGCCGCGCCCCACCGCTCTGCCAGAGGAGTAGCTTGATGTCCGACCAGCCAACGCTGCTGAGCGACCAGCCGCGCCCCATAAACCCGCTGCGCTTCGGCGCCGGGGCTATCCTCTTCGCCATCCTCTTCTCTGCCGGGAGCCTGCTCGGCGGCGAGGTGGGCAGCTTTATGAGCGCCAGCGTCAACGCGGTGCCATTTGCTATCCTGGCCATCCTGGCCTATATGGGCGGCAGCCGCCCCAACTGGGCCTGGCTCGCCACCGGCGCCTGGCTCGCCCTGATGGTCGGCGCCACCAGCCTCGCCGCCCTCGGCCTCAGCCTCGGGGCTCTCGCCGACGGCCCCCTCAACGACCCCGCCAACCGGCCACAGCTCGCCGCCAGCGCCTGGCTGAGCATCGGCCTGATCCTGCTCGGTATCCTCGTCAGTGTCTTCCTGGGCGCCCTGCTGCTCATCCCCGCCTTGCGCCGGGCCATCGCCCGCCGTATCCCCATCGACCCCGGGTCATTCGTCCATACGACCGCCCTCGTGGCCGTGGTCGCCATCGGCCTGATCTGCGCCGTGCCCTTGCTCGTCCTCGGCGCGCCGCCGCTCCTGGCCATGGTCGACCAGCTCACCGGCGAGGCCCTGGGCCGCGACCAGGCCGGCATGCTGCGCGACCAGCTCTACGGCCTGGCCTGGACTATCCCCGCCGCCGTCTTCGCCGTCGGCTTCGGCATCAGGCGCAATCTGCGCGAGGCCCTGGGCCGGCTTGGCCTTGTGCGCCCCACCCTGCGTCAGGCCGCCGTCGCTGTGGCCGTCGCTCTGCTCCTCGCCGGCGCCGTGCAGCTCCTCGGCGCAGGCATCCAGTGGCTCTGGACGGCCCTGGGCTGGCCGGTGACCGACACCGAGGCCTTCGGCGAGCTGCTCTCGTTCGCTATCAACCCCCTCGGCGCCGTCGTGATCGGCGTCGTCGCCGGCCTCGGCGAAGAGCTGGCCGTCCGCGGTGTGCTTCAGCCCCGCCTCGGCCTTATTCTCTCCAACCTCTTCTTCGTCAGCCTCCACGCCCTGCAGTATAGCTGGGACGCCCTGCTGGTCGTCTTTGCGGTCGGCGTCGTCTGCGGCATCGTGCGCAGCCGCAGCAACACGACCACGGCTGCGATCGTCCACGGCACCTACAACTTTACGTTGATCATGCTCGCCGTGGCGGGCATCGGGGGCTAGCCACCATGGGAGTCTGCCTCACCCGCGCGTCGCTCGCCGCCCTGGCGGCCCTGCTCCTGGTGGGCTGCGCGGCGAGCGCTATGCCTGCCCCTGCGCCCGCCGGGCCTGCCCTCAGCCTGGTGCCCTGCCGACTGAGCGCCCCCGGCGCCCCGGCCACCGTCAGCGCCAGGTGCGGCACCCTGCGCGTGCCCGAGGACCCGGCGCGCCCCGGCGGGCGCCAGATCGAGCTGCATATCGCCGTGGTACCGGCGATCAGCCGCGCCTCGGCCCCCGACCCGCTCTTCCTGCTCGCGGGCGGGCCGGGCCAGGCCGCCACCGAGGCCTTCACGCCTCTCCTCCCCGCCCTCGCCCGGGTCAACCAATTCCGTGACCTCGTCCTGGTGGACCAGCGCGGCACCGGCCGCTCGAATCCGCTGCAGTGCCCGGTTGACGATCAAGATCTTGAGCTGACCTCCGCCGAGCCCGATTCTCCGCCCTACCGAGTCTGGCTGGACGCCTGCCTGGCCGGGCTCAACGCCGACCCGCGCTTCTACACGACCGCGATCGCAATGGGCGACCTCGACACCGTGCGCGCGGCCCTCGGCTACGAGCAGGTCAACCTGCTTGGGGTAAGCTATGGCACTAGGGCGGCCCTGACCTACCTGCGCCTCTTCCCCGCCCGGGTGCGCTCGCTCGTCCTCGACGGCATCGTGCCGCCCGAGATGGCCGTGGGCGCCGACATGGCCCGCGACGGCCAGCGCGCCCTCGATCTCATCCTCGGGGCCTGCGCCGCCGACAGCGGGTGCGCCGCCGCCTTCCCCACGGTGGCAGACGACTTCGCGGCCCTGCTCGCGCGCCTCGCTCAGCAGCCCGAGGTCGTCAGCCTGGCCAACCCCTACACCGGCACGCCTACAGAGGTGCGCCTCACCCGCGACCTCGTGGCGAGCACGGTCTTCACCCTGAGCTACAGCCCCGAGGCGGCGGCCCTCCTGCCGCTGCTGATCCACCAGGCCCAGCGCGAGGGCGACCCGCGCCCTCTGGCCGCCCAGTCGCTGATCGTGGGCCGCGAGGCCGCCGACACCATCGCCCTGGGCATGCGCAACGCGGTCCTCTGCGCCGAAGATGTGCCCTACTACCCGGATCTCTCTGGCGCCGGGGCGGGCTACTTGGGCAGCCTGATGGCGCGCGTCTTCAGCGCCTCGTGCGCCACCTGGCCCCGCGGCGAGGCCGACCCGGCCGCCCGCGAGCCGCTGCGCTCCGCCGTGCCCGCCCTGCTGCTCTCGGGCGAGCGCGACCCGGTGACGCCCCCGGCCCACGGCGAGTCTGTGGCCAGGGGCCTGCCCAACAGCCTGCATCTCGTCGCCGCGGGCCAGGGGCACAACGTCTTCTTTCGCGGCTGCCTGCCCGGCCTGGTGGCCGACTTCCTGTCGGCTGGCAGCGCCGCCGCCCTCGACACCGCCTGTGTCGAGCGGCTGGGGCCGGTGCCGTTCTTCACCAGCTTCACCGGGCCAATGCCGTAGCGACATCTCAGCAAGGAGCCAGCCATGATCGAGGCCGCCAGCCTCGCCAAAAGCTTCGGCCAGGTCGTCGCCCTGCGCGACGTCACCTTTCAGGCCCCCGACGGCGTCGTCACGGGCCTGCTAGGCCCCAACGGCGCCGGCAAAACCACCACGCTGCGCGTGCTCTACACCCTCCTGCGACCGGACCGGGGCTCCGCCCACGTCGACGGGATCGACGTCGCCGCCCAGCCCCGCGAGGCCCAGCGGCGCCTCGGCGTCTTACCCGACAGCCGCGGCCTCTACGGGCGCCTCACCAGCCGCGAGAATATCCGCTACTTCGGGCGCATGCAGGGCCTGCGCGGCGCCGCCCTCGAGTCGCGCATCGACGAGCTGCTCAGGCTGCTCGATATGGGCGAGATCGCCGACCGGCGCGCCGAAGGCTTCTCGCAGGGCCAGCGCGTCAAGGTCGCCATCGCCCGCGCTATTGTCCACAGCCCACGCAATATCGTGCTCGACGAGCCGACCAACGGCCTTGATGTCCTGGCCACCCGCGCCATGCGGGCGATCATCGGCCGGCTGCGCGACGAGGGCCACTGCGTGCTCTTCTCGAGCCATATTATGCAGGAGGTCGCGGCCCTCTGCGAGCGCGTGGTCGTGGTCGCGCGGGGCGCGGTGGTCGCCCAGGGCACCCCCGCCGAGCTGCGCCGCTCGACCGGCCACGAGAGCCTCGAGGACGCCTTCGTCGCCGCCATCGGCACCGCCGAGGGCCTCATGGCCTGATGGGAGAACCCCATGCTTGAGCGCATCGGCATCGTGCTTCGCAAGGAGCTCGGCGACGCCTTCCGCGACCGGCGGACGATAGCCAACACGCTGCTCTCGGCCCTTCTGGGCCCCCTGATGCTGTTCGTGCTGCTGGCGGTGATCGGCCAGACAGCCGGCGAGCAGGCCGAGCGGCCGCTCGATCTGCCCGTGGCCGGCGCCGAGTCTGCCCCTGGCCTGATGGCCTTCCTCACGCAGCGCAATGCGATCATCAGGCCCGCCCCGCCACACCCCGAGGCCGCCGTGCGGGCCGGCGACGCCGACGTGATCCTCGTCATCGACACGAGCTACGCCGAGCGGCTGGACGCCGGGATGCCCGCGCCCGTGCAGCTGGTGGTCGACACCTCGCGCCAGTCCGCCGCGCCCAAGATCGAGCGGGTCCGCGCCCTGCTCGAGGCCTACGGCGGCCAGCTGGGAGCCCTGCGCCTCCAGGCCCGCGGCGTCAGCCCCAGCCTGGTCATGCCCCTCGCGGTCGAGGAGGTAGATATAGCGACGCCCGAGAGCCGCGCCGCCCAGCTGCTCAACGTCCTGCCCTACTTCCTGGTCTTCTCGGTCTTCGTGGGCAGCATGAGCTTGATCATCGATATGACCGCCGGCGAGCGCGAGCGCGGCTCGCTCGAGCCCCTGCTGATCAACCCCCTCAGCCGGGGCGAGCTCGTGCTCGCCAAGCTTCTGGCCGGGCTCGTGCCGACGGTGCTGAGCGTGATCATCGCCCTGGCGGGCTTCGCCGCGGTGGCCAACCTCAACCCCATCGGCGAGCAGATCGGCGTGCGTCTGAGCCTCGGGCTGCCGGCCCTGGCCGGGATCTTCCTGATCACCCTGCCGATGATGCTCCTGGCCGGCGCCCTCCAGATGATCATCGCCACCATGTCGCGCACCGTGAAGGAGGCCCAGAGCTACCTGGCCTTCCTGCCGCTCATCCCCGCCCTGCCCGGCCTGCTCCTGGCCTTCATCCCCTACAAGCCCGCCCTGTGGATGATGCTCGTGCCCACCTTTGGGCAGCAGATCCTGATCAACCAGCTCATGCGCGGCGAGGCCATCGCCCCCCTCTTCGCCACCGTCGCCTCTGCCGTAACCCTGGCCGTCGGCGCGGCCCTCACCATGATGGCGGTGCGCCTCTTCGGCCGCGAGGGCGTGCTCTTCGGGAAGGGGGCGTAGGCGGCGCTAGAACCCCACCTCCACAATCGTGCGGGCGGTGCGGTCCTGGAAGAAGCCGACGCCGTCCTGGATCAGGCCCACGTAGAAGCCCATCTTGGTCTCGTGCTGGAGGATCTGGATGCGCCCGACGATCTCGACCTCCTCGCCGGGCATGAGGAAGTCCTCGACGCCGGGGGTGGCCCACTGCTCGGGTGGCCGCTCCGAGAGCGCCCAGCGGAAGGGGTAGCGCTTGGCGCCGCCGCCGCTGTTGGCGTCCCAGTCGACGCCGACGCGCCAGAAGCCGCCGGCCTGGGCCGCGAACTGGCCGCCCGCGACCGAGGAGAAGACCTCGTCGGTGCTGTACTGGTGGCCGCTGGGCGGCCCATAGGTGCGGATGGGCACCGTGCCAGTGTTGCGCACGCGCACCGTCACCGTGATCACATCGCCGAGCATCACCCGCTGGGGCGCGATGTAGGCCGAGACGATGTGCGCCTCGGGCTGGCCCACGCTCTCTAGGCTGATCTGGCCCTCGCGCCGCACCACATTGCCCAGCATGTCCTCGGCGCGGACGGTGTAGGTGTAGACGCCGGCGAGCAGCAGCGAGCCGTTGGGGCGCTTGCCGTTCCAGACGTGGTGCTGCTCGAAGGGCCCCTCCTCCTCGCGGGTGACCACGGGGATGACCTCGCCGGTGGGGGCGGTGACGTCGATGTTGACGGTGGCGCTCACCGGCAGGCGGTAGGTAAACTCGGCGATATCGTTGATCGCGTCGGCGTTGGGCGAGATCGTCTGCGGCGTGACTAGCAGGTTCTCGATGTCGGGCGTGGGCAGAGCGGCGCCGGTGATCGTCAGCGGCAGGCTGCGCTCGGCGCGTTGGCC
>JAAXUL010001348.1 GCA_013336035.1 Chloroflexales bacterium | reverse complement strand
CTTTGATGCGCGCCGGGGACGCCCTGGAAAAGTCATTGCCTTATTTCAGCTCGCTGTTCTACGGCGATATCCCCTGCATTTTCTGGCCTACCCAGGGCGAAGTCGAGCGGCCCGGCCACCTTCAGGGCCCGCCAGCCCCCCTCGTAGCGCACATGCGCGGGCACGTCGGCCTCGGCGCAGACCACCGACAGCTCGTCGGCCGCCCGCGTGGCCGACCAGAGCTCGCCGCGCGTCGCCCAGGCCGGCAAGGCCTCGCCCGGGTCGAGCCGGCAGACAGCCAGGCGCTGCGCAAGGATAGTGAGATCCAGAGTGACCGGCGCCGGCGACGTATCCATAGCTATGCTCCGCCCGAGTGCTGCGTGGGTCTTGCCCCATCATAGCACGGCGTAGCTACGCTACAGACAGCCCGACGGCGGCGAGCTGCTCGGCGAGGCGCGTCTCGTCGGCGAAGCCCTGGTTGAGGAAGCGCAGCGCGCCGGCGCCGTCGAGCACAGCCGTGGCCGGCACGGTCAGGATGCCCAGGCGCTCGGTCAGCGCGCCGTAAGCGTCGGCGGCCACGGTCTCGATATGCACCGCGTCGCCGAGGCGCGAGCGCAGGCGCAGCAGGGCCGGCTGCTGCCGGGCCCGGCACTCGGCGCAGGTCGGCAGGGTGAAGGCGACGACGGCCGGGCGGCCACCGGGGATGACGCCCGCGAACGGACGCTCGGCGCCAAGGGCGCGCAGCAGACGGGCCTGGCGCAGGCGCAGCAGGCCCCGCCCGGCCGCGACGAGGGCCGCCAGGGCGGCCAGGATCAGCAGACGCTCGAGCATTGCTCACCTCGCCTGGCGCACACGGGCGATCTGCAGGAAGATAAAGCAGCCCGCGCAGAAGCCGAAGATCAGGTTGATCGCCGCGAGGGCCACCACCAGCAGGGCCAGCGCCCAGCCGACCACGCTCAGGCCGGCGAGGAGGGCCAGGAAGGCCAGGGCCAGGAAGGCCGCGCCAAGACCCTGGGCGAAGCGGTGGGGCGCGGGGTCCTCCTCATGGGTAGCAGGCCGCAGCAGACCGGCGGGGCGCAGCGCGTCGCGGTAGACCCGCTGGAAGAGCGCCAGCCGTGGGTCGAGCGTGCCAAGGGCCAGCACCAACGCCACCAGGGCTACCAGCCAGGGCAGGTTGAGCACGAAGGCGAGCGCCACCAGGGCGACGATCGCCGCCTGGTTTACCTTGAGGGCCGTGCGGTCGACTACCCCGCCCCGGGCCGGGCGGGCCGCCGTGTGTGTCTGGGAGGCCATAGTGCTCCATCTTTGCTGCGCGAGATAGTTGAGTACCTCCCATGATAGCGCACTCACCTGGTTTGTCAAGTTGTCATCCAAATTACTTATGAATACCAAACGAGCGCCTGCACAGCCCCCTCTGAAAGCCCACAGCATATTCGAGGCTAAATGCTTCCCAGCCAAGGCTGCGCCAGGGAGAGCCTCAGGGAGGGCAAGCCCTCCCTGAAAACAGCCCTTTTCGGTCTTTCGCGTGCCGCAGACAGGGCCCGCGAGCATTTAGGCCGGGCGCGGCTGCGGGCGCAGGGCGAGGGTCTGGAAGACGAGCAGCGCCCCCAGCCCGCAGCACGCGATCACGCCCGCCATCGGCATCGCCGTCCCATTATGTAGCGTCGCGACCAGGGCCGTCGTGCCGGTGCCAATCACGAACTGGAGCGCGCCGAGCAGGGCCGAGGCGCTGCCGGCCGCGCGGCCGTGGGGCGCCATGGCCGCCGCCGTCGTGTTCGGCCCCACCAGGCCGCCGCTGGCCACACAGACGAAGAGCGGGATGAGCAGGCCGGGCAGCCCGCCCAGCCCCGTGGCCGCGGCCAGCGCCAGCAGCAGCCCCGCCGCCACCGTGACCAGCAGGACCGCCCCCACGATCGCCGCGCCGCTGTAGGTCACCAGCAGGCGCCGGTTCAGCTGCGAGGCCAGGATCAGCCCCAGGGCGTTCGCGCCGAAGATCCAGCCAAAGCTCTGCGGCGAGACGCCGTACAGCTCGATGATGACAAAGGGCGAGCCGGCGATGTAGGCGAACATGCCCGCCGAGACCAGCCCGCCGCAGAGGGCGTAGCCAAGAAAGCGCCGGTCGGCCAGCAGCCGCCCGTAGGTGCGCACGGCCGCGCCAAGGCCCGCGCTGCTGCGCCGCTCGACGGGCAGCGTCTCGGGCAGGGCGAGGGCCACCATCGCCAGGCAGGCCAGGCCAAAGCCGCTCAAGATCCAGAAGATCGCCCGCCAGCCCAGCAGGGCCAGCACCTGCCCGCCGATCAGCGGCGCCGTGAGCGGCGCCAGGCCCATCACCAGCATCAGCAGC
>JAAXUL010000508.1 GCA_013336035.1 Chloroflexales bacterium | reverse complement strand
GGCCCGCGGCCAGGTAGATGCGCATCAGAGCCCTGTGGGCGGGCTCGTGGAGGGGGTCGAGGGCCAGGCGGCGGCGGGCGGCGGCGGCGGCCTCGTCGTGCGCGCCCTGGGCGGCCAGCTCCGCTGCCAGGGCCTCGAGGGCGCCGGCCTGCTCGCGGCGCAGGGCCTCGGCCTCGAAGAAGCGCCACTCGGCGAACGGCGCGTTGTCGCGCAGGTCGAGCCCGGCGAGCAGGTCGCCCCGGTAGAGCGCGCACGCGGCCCGCAGCTGCTCGACGCCATTGCCCTGGCGCGCCGCCGCCAGGTGGGCGCGGTAGGCCGCCACATCGAGCTCGATCGCGGCCCCCGGCGCGAGCGACACGCTGGTGCGGTCGCTCTCGACCCAGCCGGGCCCAAGCGCGCTGTTCAGGGCCCATACGGTCTGGCGCAGGCCGGCGTAGGCCCGCTCGGGGGCCAGGTCGGGCCAGAGCAGGGCGGCCAGGGCCTCGCGCCCGTGGCGCCTGCCCGTCAGCGCGAGGTAGGCGAGCAGGGCCACGGCCTTCTGGCGGTCGAGGCTGATCGCCTCACCGTCGAGCGCGACCACTGGCGGCCCCAGCAGGGCCAGGCTCAGACGCGGCATAGTCTACTCCTGCCGCCCATTATACGTGCTGAGACGCGCGCTGAGACGCTGCATGTGACGGAGCGGAGACGGCGCCGCTGTACTCTGTGGCCAGTGAGGCGGAGTGAGCAAGGTGGAGGCCCACAATGATGATGCTCAACTGCGACGCGACCGCGATGGTAGCACCGATGGACGAGCAGCGCTGGGCCTTGGACCTGTTCAAGCAGACGACGGTGAGCGGGGGGCTGCGACGCCTGTGGGGCGCCCTGCGCGGCCGCCGGGTGGCCCTGCGCAGCCTCGGGGCGGCCGGGCGGCACGGCGGCCACGACCTGGGGCATCAGACCGTCGCCATCGACGAGATCGTCGGTAGCGAGGGCCGCGCCGGCGACTTCGACAGCCGCTTCGCCCCGCTGAGCGAGCGCACCCGTGACCGCTGGGTGAGCGTCGCCCAGGCCCGCAACCGGGGCCGGGCCCTCCCCGCGGTCCTGCTCATCCGCGCCGAAGACGGCTACTACGTCCGCGACGGGCACCACCGCATCTCAGTGGCCCGCGCCCTGGGCGAGGAGTTCGTCGAGGCCGAGGTCATATCCTGGGAGTGATACGGGCTGGTGTAGATTGACACCGGGCCTGCCGCGTGGTATAAGCGTCTTTACTTTTTAGTTCGCGACCGCTGCTGGCACCACGTCTGTGCTAGAGGAGCTTCGCCCCGTGTCTCGCATCAATCGCGCCATGGTCGCGCTGTTCTCTATCCTCGGCCTGCTGATAATCTTCTTCTTTCTGAGCGCCGCCGCCCCCAGCAGCGCCCCGCCAGTCACCAATAGCGTGGCCATCGTGGCCGCCAAGGGGGGCGCACTGTCAGACAGCTCGGCGCCCCCGACAACCACCCCCATCTCACCCACGCCTACGCTAGCCCGCCGCACCCTCAGCGAAAGTGTGGCGCCTAAGGTCGCGCCGACGAGCTTTCTGCCCGGCCGCGGCCCCGAGCTGCCCGGAGAGTTCACCTATGCCGGGCGCCGCCTCGACTTCTACGTCGGCCGTGGCACCTACACGTCCGACGAGGTCGCCGATATAGCGGTCAAGGCCGAGTACGCCCTCAGCTATATCCAGAAGCGCTTCGATGTCGGCCTGAGCGAGCGCGTGTCCGTGGGGGTGTACGCCGCCAGCCAGGCGCCCGGGCGCGGCACGCGCGGCATCGCCTACACCTACGGCGACACCAATGTCCGCATCTACTACCGCCCCGGCGAGGACAAGCACGACGCGCTCGTGATCCTCTCGCACGAGCTAGGCCACGCCCTGCAGGCGCAGGCCTACGGCAAAGAGGCCCAGTCCCGCGCCGACACTATCCTGCTCGAGGGCCTGGCCAGCTGGATCTCGGGCGAGTACTGGCTTAGCCTCTCGGGGGCGCCCTCATTCCATGCCCGCGCCTGCGAGCTGTACCAGGCCGGCTACAGCGGCAACCTCGCCACCCTGGCCAAGCGCGACCTCGATGTGGCCTACGATATGTGGGCCGGCTTCGTCGACTACCTGACCGGCACCTACGGCTGGGATAAGTTCAACCTGCTCTACCAGACCGGCCGCGGGCGCGCCCCTGGCTCTGCCGACTACTCGGGCGTCTACGGCAAGAGCTTCCAGGAGCTTGCGGACGAGTACTACGCTACGCTGGAGGGGTGAGCGCTCGCTTGAGTGATCCCTAAGATGGCGCCGCTAGGTATCACCGGAAGCGAGCAGCGCGAGCGCTCACCGGAAGCGCGCCTCAGCGAGCGCTCACCTCCTCGCGCCACCTCAGCGTCTCTTCGACTGCCCCCTCATCCCACGGCTCGCCCATACCGATGATAAAGTGGCTCGCGCCGGCCTCCAGGTAAGCGTCCAGGCTCTCGCCTTTGCGGGGCGAGACGCTGCGCTCAATCGACCTCGGGTCGCGGTCTAGCTTAGCGCACCACTCATCGAGCACGGCGCACTTGTGCCTGAAGGTCTCGAGCGGGCCAAAGCCGTGCCAGATCTGGGCGTGCTCGGCCGTGAGCCGCAGGGTGACCTTCTCGCCGCCGCCGCCGATCAGGATGGGGATGGGGCGAGTTGGCGGCGGGACGTCTACCTCCCAGCGCTGCTTAATGATCGGCAAGGCCTCCTTCAGGGCGCGCAGCCGCTCAGGGGCGGTGCCGAACTCGTAGCCGTACTCGTTGTAGTCGCGCTCGAACCAGCCGGCGCCTATGCCGAGGATCAGCCTGCCGCCGCTGATATGGTCGACTGTCTTAGCCATATTGGCCAGGAGGGCCGGGCTGCGGTAGCTATTGCATGTCACCAGACAGCCCACCTCGGCCCGGGTAGTGATCGCCGCCATCGCCGAGAGCAGGGTCCAGCCCTCGAAGTGTGGGCCCTGGGCGTCGCCGTAGAGCGGGAAGAAGTGGTCCCAGTTCCAGATCGTGTCGCAGCCCATCGCCTCGAAGCGGCGCACAGCATCGCTAAACGAGGCCCAGGTGGTATGCTGGGGGTGCAGTTGTACCCCTACCCTGATCCGGCTCATCGTAGTTCCTTTCAGATCGTGGGCAGATGCAGGCCATAATACCACGCCCGGCGCTACAATAAGGCATGCGTGAAAGACCCGACGCGGTTGCGTTTATCCTGTACACTGGGGCTGGTGGTCGCCCTTCCGGAGTGGATTTCGACGATGATCGTACGCATTTGGGGGACCCGCGGCTCGTATCCTGTAGCCCGCGCCGACGTGTTGCGCTACGGCGGCAACACAACATGTGTGGAGGTGCGAGCCGGTGAGCGCTGCATCATCCTCGATGCCGGGACAGGCCTGCGCCAGCTTAGCGACAGCCTGGCCCTCGAGTCCACCCCTCCGACCGCAATCGATCTGCTGATCACCCACACCCACTGGGACCATATTATTGGCTTCCCCTTCTTCGCGCCGATCTACCGGCCCGACTGTCGCCTCGAGATCTACGGGCTGCTGCGCACCCAGTCGAGCCTGCGGGCCACGATCGCCAACGCCCTCAGCGACCCCCTCATGCCGGTCAGCATGGAGGATCTGCGGGCCGAGCTGCACTTCCACGAGATCCACGAGGGCCTGTGCTTCGAGCTTGGGCCGGTGCGGGTGAGCACCGCGCGCGCCAACCACCCCTACCGGGCCCTCGCCTACAGGCTTGAGACCGATGATGCCGCCCTGGTCTTCATCCCCGACACCGGCCCCTTCCACACCGTCCTCTTCGGCGACGAGCGGATCGATTGGACCGGCGAGCCGACGGCGAACAGCCACGACGACCTGCGCGAGCTGGCCGAGATGCGCCAGCGCATTGTCGAGCTGGCCCGCGACGCCGACTGGATGCTCTACGACTCGCAGTTCACCGACGCGCAGTATGCGCGCTTCCCCCACTGGGGCCACAGCACCGCCAGCCAGGCCCGCGAGATCGCCGAGGATGCCGGGGTCAAAGAGCTGCTGCTCTTTCACCACGACCCTCATCGGGCCGATGCAGAGCTCGACCGGATCGTCGCCGAGCAGCGCGCCCTGGCGCGCCCTGGCCTCGCCATTCAGGCCGCCTACGAGGGGATGGCCCTGACCAGAAGGGATGACCAATGAGGCTCCAGTTCTGGGGGGTGCGCGGCTATGTGCCGACGCCTGGCGCGGCCTATCTGCGCTACGGCGGCAATACCTGCTGCGTGGCCGTCTACGGCGCCGGCGGCGAGCTCGTGGTGATCGACACCGGCACCGGCTTCTGCCAGCTTGGCGATAAGCTTATGGAGGGGGAGTTCCGCCAGGGCCGCGGCGAGCTGACCCTGCTGATCACCCACACTTACTGGGACCATATCCTCGGCCTGCCCTTCCCCGGCGTGGTCCACACGCCCGGCAACAGGCTGCATATCTACGGCCCCGATAGCACCCGCGGCTCGCTCGAGATGGTCTACGACGGCATGCTCTCGCCGGTCTACTCGCCCGTGTATGGGCTGGCCCATATCGGCGCAACTCATAGCTTCCAGCCGATCTCGACCGACCCGCTCCAGATCGGCGGCCTGACCATACGGGCTCTGCCCCTCAGCAAGCGCAAGCACTCGCCGATCTGGGCCTATCGGATCGAGGAGGGGGCCCGCGCCCTGGTCTATATCACCGACGTGCGCTATATCGACGACCAGATCTGGAGCCAGGCTGTGGGCTTCGCCCGCGATGCTAACCTGCTGGTCCACAGCGCGCCCTACACCCGCGACGAGCACGTCGAGGACTACGGGCACAGCCGGGTCGAGGACGCGATCGAGCTGGCCCTCGAGGCCGGGACGCGGCGGCTCTTCCTCTACCACCACGCCCCGACCCGCACCGACGATCAGCTCGATGCCCTGGTCACCCGCTACCGCGCCGAGCTGGCCCCCCTTGGGGGCGCCCTCGAGCTCGACGCGGCGCGCGAGGGGCTGGTGCTAGAGGTATAGCCCTACGGCTTCGGGCTCTTGCGCTCGCGCATTATGCGCGCGATATCCTTGCCGAACTTGCGCTGCTCCTGCCGGCGCTGTAGGGCGACGGGGTTGAGCGGGCGCCGGTCCTTCTCCTCGCGGCCCCCCTCCTCGCGGCCCTTGCGCTCCTCCAGCTCGTGCAGCTCATCGATCAGATCCAGCTCGTCGATCTCGTCCAGCTCGCGCAGGTTAATGCGAAGCCTTGGCATAGCGGGTTATCCCTCCCCTGTGCGCAGGCGCACATAGCTATCATAGCGGTCGAAGTCGATCTGGCCGCGCTCCACGGCCGCGCGCACGGCGCAGTCGGGCTCGTGGATGTGGGTGCAGCCAGCGAAGTAGCAGTCGTCGAGGAAGGGCCTGAGCTCGCGGTAGCACCAGTCGAGCTCGGCGGGGGGCACCTGCCAGAGCCCGATCTCGCGGATGCCGGGCGTGTCGGCGACGTAGCCGCCGCCCGGCACACGGATCAGCTCGGCCACAGTGGTGATGTGGCGGCCCTTGTTGTGGATCGCGCTGACGGCGCCAGTGGCGAGCTTCAGCGCCGGGTCGAGCGCGTTGAGCAGGCTCGACTTGCCCACGCCGGACTTGCCGGTGAGGATGCTGATCCCGCCGGCCAGATACTCGCGCACGGCGGGCAGGCCCAGCCCGCTCTTATTCGAGACGTAGAGCACGGGGTAGCCGATGCGCTCGTAGGGCGCGAAGAGGGCGCGGGCCTGGGCCTCGCCGATCAGGTCGACCTTGGTGGCGATGATCACGGTCCGGAGCTCGCTGTGCTCGCAGATCACCAGGTAGCGGTCGAGCATGCGCGGGCTCAGATCGGGCTGGGCGCAGGCGAAGGTGAGCAGGACCTGGTCGACATTGGCGACCAGCACGTCCTCTTTGTAGGCGCCGCGGCCGCCGGGGGCGCGGCGGGCGAGCTTCGAGCGGCGGGGGAGCACGGCCTCGACCGCGCCCTCGCCGGGGGCGACGACCGTGATCATAACCTCGTCGCCGATCACGGCGATATCGGTGCCCAGGCGCTCGCGCTTGAGCTTGCCGCGCAGCTTGCACTCGACGATGCCCTCGGCGGTCTGGACCCAGAAGAAGCCGCTCTGGGCGCGCAGCACCATGCCGGTG
>JAAXUL010000507.1 GCA_013336035.1 Chloroflexales bacterium | reverse complement strand
AGCTACGGCGCATGGTACACCGGCGCGAAGACGATCGCGACGCTTCTGGCTATGCTGCCCGGCTGCATCGTCTACGGGGGCGACGAGCAGCAGCCGATCATCGGCGGCCGCCTCGCCGTCAGCAGCGAGGTCGCCACGGTCGAGCTCGAGCTCGAGCGCGACAGCGGCTTCATCGAGGCCCGCTTCCGCGTCGCCCTGGGCGGCCAGTATATCACCCTGCGCCCTGGCTACACCCACGTCCTCAGCCGCGAGCCCCAGTGGCTCCTGGCCGATAGCCAGGTCTTCCGCCTGGCCGAGGGCGGCCCGGCCGCCGACCTGCTGGCCACCTACCCGCGCGTGCGCATCCCCGCCGCCGAGGAGGCCGACTTCCTCGACCACTATCTGATCCCGCTCAGCGCCAGCGTGCCCGTGCGCGGCCAGATCATCCAGTGGGAGACAGTCGACGAGCCCCCGGCGCCCCGCCTCTACCTGAGCGAGCGCGAGGGCGAGCTGGCCGCCGAGCTGCGCTTCGCCTACGGCGCCTACGAGCTGCCCTACGAGCGCACCCTCCCCAGCGAGAGCGTCCAGCGCCAGCCCGGCTCGGCCGTCCTCACGCGCGTCAAGCGCAGCCCCGAGGCCGAGCAGAGCACCTACCAGCAGCTCTCCGGGGGCTTTGGGCTCAAGAAGGGCGACGAGCCCCACGAGTTTACCCTGCGCAAGGGCACTCCCCCCCTCGACTTCCTGTTGCGCGAGGTGCCCAAGCTGGCCGACGCCGGCTTCACTATCTTCGGCGAGGAGGCCCTGACCGTCGCCCGCATCAACCGCAGCCGCCCCACGATCGGCTTCAACGTCACCTCCGGCGCCGACTGGTTCGACGTCGAGGCCGTGGTGCGCTTCGGCGACCAGCTCCTGCCCCTCAAGGAGCTCAAGCGGGCGCTCCGCCGCCGCGAGCGCTATATCAAGCTGGCCGACGGCTCGCTCGGCACCATCCCCCAGGAGTGGGCCGAGCGCTACCGCCACCTCTTCGCCTTCGGCGAAGAGCGCGACGATGGGCGCCTGCGCGTCTCGGGGCACCACCTGGCGATCGTCGACCAGGCCATGGCCGACGCCGACACTACCCAGATCGACGCGGCCTTCGCCGAGCGCCGCGAGCGCCTGCGCACCTTCGAGCGCCTCGAGCCCCACGCCCTCCCCCAGGGCTTCGTCGGCACGCTGCGCCCCTACCAGAAGGCCGGCTACGACTGGCTCCACTTCCTGCGCCGCTATGGCTTCGGCGGCATCCTGGCGGACGATATGGGCCTTGGCAAGACGATCGAGACCCTCGCCCTGCTCCAGTCAGTCTACGAGGAGCAGCCCCGCCCCGCGGCCAGCCTGATCGTGATGCCTCGCTCGCTGCTGATCAACTGGCAGCGCGAGGCCGCCCAGTTCGCGCCCAAGCTGCGCGTCCACATCCACGCCGACCAGGGCCGCATCCGAGAGCCCGAGCAGTTCGGCGAGCACGATCTCGTCCTCACCACCTACGGCGTCCTGCTGCGCGATATCGACCTGCTGCGCGGCTACCGCTTCCACTACGCCATCCTCGATGAGTCGCAGGTGATCAAGAACCCCGCCGCCGAGACCTCACGGGCCACCCGCTCGCTCGACGCCGAGCACCGCCTGACCCTCACCGGCACGCCGATCGAGAACAGCACCGTCGAGCTCTGGTCCCAGTTCGCCTTCCTCAGCCCCGGACTCCTGGGCAGCCTCGAGTACTTCCGCGAGCAGTTCGCCGGCCCGATCGAGCGCAAGCAGGACGAGGGCGCCGCCCAGATGCTGCGCAAGCTGGTCTTCCCCTTCATCCTGCGGCGCACGAAAGACCAGGTCGCCCGCGACCTGCCTGCCCGCAGCGAGGAGCTGCTGGTCGTCGAGATGGACTCGGCCCAGCGCAAGCTCTATGTCAAGACCCGCGACTACTACCGGGCCCTGCTGCTGGGCATGATCGACCAGGAGGGCCTCGACGATGCGCGTATGAAGATCCTCGAGGGCCTGCTGCGCCTGCGCCAGATCTGCAACCACCCCCGCCTAGTCGACGGGAAGTTCCGCGGCACCTCGGCCAAGTTCGAGCTGCTGCTCGACACCCTCGAGACCCTGCGCTCCGAGGGCCACAAGGCCCTGATCTTCTCGCAGTTCGTCCAGATGCTCGCCATCGTCCGCGAGGCCCTCGACGCCCGCAAGATCCCCTACGCCTATATCGACGGCTCGACCACCGACCGTCAGGGCGAGGTGGACCGCTTCCAGACCACGCCCGACCTGCCCTTCTTCCTGATCAGCCTGAAGGCCGGCGGCGTGGGCCTCAATCTGACCGCGGCCGACTATGTCATCCACGTCGACCCGTGGTGGAACCCCGCCGTCGAGGACCAGGCCTCGGACCGGGCCCACCGCATCGGCCAGACCAGGCCGGTCTTCGTCTACAAGCTGATCGCCCGCGACAGCGTCGAGGAGAAGATCCTGCGGCTCCAGGAGCACAAGCGCGCCCTGGCCGCCCAGGTGATCAGCAGCGAGGGCGGCGTCTTCAAGACCCTGAGCCGCGACGATGTCGAGGCGCTGTTTACGTGAGGTCGCGGGCGGCGGGCAGACCGCCCATCCCCGTCGCAGCCAGGGCCGCCCGCTCGACGGCCCTGGCCAGCACCTCGGCGGCAATGCTGCCGAGGACGACCATATGGGGCGCGGGGCGGCGGCCCGTGGCCAGGACGAAGACCGTATCGCCGTCGAAGGGCGTGTGGATGGGGCTGATCGTGCGGGCCAGGCCGTCCTGGGCCATCTGGGCCAGCTTGCGGGCCTCGGGCTTGGTCAGTGTGGCGTCGGTGGCGACCACGGCGATCGTGGTGTTGGTGCCCTCGCGGCCCCTGGCGCCGCCGAAGGCGGGCAGCAGCCGCGGGTCGCGCAGCAGGGCCATCGCGCTTGCCAGGCGGCCAGTCTCAGGGTCGCGCACGCCGGCGATGAGCGACCCCGACTCGCACCGCACGTCGCCGAAGGCGTTGACCACTACCAGGGCGCCCACCATCGTGCCGTCGGGCAGGGTCTCGCTCCAGGTGCCGATGCCACTCTTCATCGCCGCGGACATACCGAGCAGCTTACCCACCGTCGCGCCAGCGCCCGCGCCCACGCACCCCTCCTCGGTGGCTGTGCCGGCGGCGGCGCATGCGGCGTAGCCCATCGCGGCGTCGGGGAAGCGGGCGCTGCCCAGCGCCAGGTCGAAGATCACGGCGGCGGGCACGATCGGCACCCGGGCGATACCCGCATCAAAGCCAAACCCGCCCTCGCGCAGCCAGTCCACTACGCCGGTCACGGCGGCGAGGCCCATGGCGCTGCCGCCGCAGATCGCCACGGCGTGAACCTCCTGCATCGAGGCCTCAGGGGCGAGCAGATCGGTCTCGCGAGTGCCAGGGGCGCCGCCGCGCACATCGACGCCGCCCATAGCGCCACGCGGGGTAAGCACGACGGTCACGCCGGTCAGGGTCTCGAGGTCCTGAGCATGGCCGACGGTGATGCCGGGCACGTCGGTGATCGCGGGTGACATGGCTGCTCACGTCTAGCGGCTGAAGGCCCTCAACCCCTCGTCCCACCACGCCTGTGGCCACAGGGGCGGGGGTCAGGGGTGAGGGCCAGGCACGGATTCCTAACGATTGATCTCTTCGGAGCGGGCCAGGGCCGGGTAGGCCGTCGACGGCACGGTGGGCGCCTGGCGCGAGGCCGCCGTGGCGCCGTCAGCGCTGCAGTAGGGGCAGACGCTCCAGGTCAGATCGATGACCCGATCGCAGCTGCCGCAGCGGCGCCGCAGGCCGGTGTGGCAATGGGGGCAGAGCACAAAATCAGGCTCGATCGGGCGCTGGCACTCGGGGCAGACGTACTTCTCCTCGATATCGCGCCGCAGGTACTCCTGCTCGAGCTCGCGCTCGTACTTCTCGGCCAGGGTCTGCGGGGGGCGCAGGATGAGGTGCAGCGGGATGCCCACAAAGGGCAGCAAGAGCACCAGGCTCACGGCGAGCACCTGCACCGAGATATCCTCGCTGCGGCGGCGGATGTCGCGGTAGGCCCACAGCACCGAGGCGGCCCAGACCAGCACCAGGTAGGCGCCCAGAAAGATGCCTAGCACCTGGAGGATCGGGACAAGGTTGGCAAGAAAGTCCTGGACTGCTTCCATGGGTTAGAGCTTTGCCGTCTCGGCCTTGAGCACAAACACCGTGGCGCCCCCGACCTGCACCTCGAGCGGCGCCGGGGGGTAGAACTCGCCCGACTCGGCGATCGGCGGCATCGGCGAGACATAGCGGGTGCGGGTCGAGCAGTGCTCGCGCACCGTCTTGATCACAAGGTTGACCTGATGGTCCTCGACGCTGAGCATCAGCGTGAGGTTGCCCTCGCGCAGGAAGCCCCCCTGGCTGCTCAGGCGAGTCACCCGATAGCCCTGCTCGGTCAGGGCGTCGACGAGGTTTGCCGCATCCTGGTGCTGGACGATGGCGAGGACAAGCTTCATCCGTGGGCCTCCAGGCGGGCCACCCGGCGCAGGATCGGCTCGGCCTCGCGGAAGATCTGCGCGGCCAGCGCGTCGACGGGCTGCTCGGCCGAGAGGCTGCGCCAGCGACCAGGGTCGCTGCGAATCAGCTCGGCGAAGCCTGTGGCGACCCGCTGGTGGTAGGCCAGGTCGCGGGCATCGAGGCGGTTCCACTCGGGGGGGGTCGTAAAGGTCGAGCCGGGGTTGGCGGCCTCGACCGCCCGGTCGCGGGCCGAGCGCTTGCGGCGCAGGCCAGCCTCGACATCGAGGTCGAGGTAGAAGGTCAGGTCGGGCATCAGCCCGCCGGTGGCCACCGTGGTGATCGCCTGCAGCTCGTCGAGGTCGCGTCCGAGGCCATAGCCCTGGTAGGCGAAGGTCGAGTCGGCGTAGCGGTCGCAGAGGACGATGCCGCCGGTGTTCAGGTAGGGGCGCACTAGCTCGCTGACCAGCTGGGCGCGGGCCGCCGAGAAGAGCAGGGTCTCGGTGGTGGGGGCCATCTCGGTGTGGCGCAGATCGACCAGGATGCGCCGGATCATCTCGCCGATGCGGGTGCCGCCAGGCTCGCGGGTGAGGATCGCTGGGTAGCCGAGGGCCTGCAGCCGCTCGTACAGCAGCCGCGCCTGGGTGCTCTTTCCGCTTCCCTCGGGGCCCTCAAACGTGATAAACACACCCATAGTGGCTCGCTCGCGCGCTGATCCTGCTAACATTATACCCTATCGTGATAATCTCTTCACCGGGAGAGGGCCGCAGCCCTAGCGGAAGATCTTCACCCGCCTGTTTGTCTCCTCGCCGCGGCTCTCCGAGCGCAGGTTGTAGCGGTCGGCCATCTGGTGCTGTAGCTTGCGGATATAGCTGCTGCGCGGGGCGAGCTCGACGGCGGCGCGCTCGCCGTTCATCACCTGGGTGATGGCCGACTCCACCTCGAGCATGGCCTCCTCGACCACGCTGCTATCGTCGCCCCGGCGCGCGATGGGGATGCCCTCATCGCCCTCGACCTCGCGCAGGTTGAAGACGTGGGCCAGCTGGCGCTCCATCTGCGTGATCGTGTTGTTGCGCAGCACATACACTGGGACGCCCTGGTCCTCGGCTTGGCGCAAGCGCTGGGCGCTCTGACGATAGTAGTTCTTCAGCGTCATCACCAGGGTGGCGTCCTTCATATCGCGGACGATCACCGCCGGCACGCGCAGGCGCTCAATCGCCGTCTCGAGCCGGTTCCGGCTGACACCAAAGGGGAAGATGCGCTGGGTCAGGGCGCCGGGCTGGGTGTGGCTATGGCTGCCGTTCCCCGAGCTAGCGCTCGTGCGCTCGCGCACGCGCGGGCCCGAGGTGCCCATCATCTCGCCAGGTCGGGCGGCGCCGCCGCGCGGGGTCAGGCGCTCGCCGCCGCGCTGGCTGCCGGTGCGCCGCCCCAGGGCCGGCGCGTCGATCACCTCGCGATGTACGGGCTCGGCCAGCACATTGCCGTCGGCGTCGCGCGAGCTCTCCTCGGCGTGCGGGTCCTCGCCGCGTAGGATGGCGTCAACGGCGGCGGCCACATCGTCATAGACCGTCACACTGTCCCAGCTCTGGATCTCGACCAGCACATTGAACGATGGCGGGGCCTTTCGCTCCAGCACCG
>JAAXUL010001347.1 GCA_013336035.1 Chloroflexales bacterium | reverse complement strand
CGAGACGCTGCTCGATGCGATCCAGATTGACCAGGAGCCGTTGGCCATGACTCTGGCGCCACTCGATCTGGGCGTGCTGCTGGCCCACCAGGTCGCGCTGCTTCAGCCCGGCCTGCCCCGGCATCAGCTGCGCCTCGAGCGGCCCGCCCAGCCGCTCATGGTGCGCGGTGACGCGCAGCGCCTCGCCCAGGTGGTGCGCCACCTGCTCACCAATGCCGTCACCTACAGCCCCCACGGCGGGGAGGTGGTGATTGTCGTCGCAGCGGAGGCGGGGATGGCCCAGGTGACGGTGCGCGATCAGGGCATCGGCATTCCGGACAGCGCCATCCCGCGGCTGTTCGAGCGGTTCTACCGTGCCCCCAACGTCGACACGGCGACGATCAGCGGGTTCGGCCTCGGGCTCACCCTGGCCCGGCAGATCATCGACCAGCACGGTGGACGCATCAGCGTGACCAGCCGCGAGGGGATGGGCAGCACCTTCACGATCAGCCTACCCCGGGACGCCACGGAGGATCCGCCACGCGTGGTGGGCGGATAGGATGGCGGTGGCCTCGAGTCACCACAGGGCACTCGCTGGTGCGCTCGGGGTGGTATCCTGCCGGACAGAGAAATGAGATCATTGCGTTGGTCCGCCACCACCAGCCCTGCCTCGTGCACATCCCACCGCTGCCCTGGTCGTGCCTCTGGACTGCCGCCAAGTGGGCTGTGATGCTTGACAACCGATCGCTGCGCCATTTGACTGCTGCGCTGGCCGACGTGCCGATCCGCGACCCGCTCGCGCGGCGCCAGGCCCCGCTGCTCCAGGTCCTGCTGGCCCTGCTGCTCCTGGTGGCGCTCGCCCGCATGACCCTGGCCCTGGACGCCCACCGCCAGATCCTCGGGGTGCTCCCCGCGGTCCTCTACCACGGGCTGGCCCTGCTCACTCCGCTGGGCGCCTTCTGGCTGGTACGCCGCGGCGCGTTTTGCGCGGCGGTGCGGGTAAGCGCGGCCGGCATGCTGCTGGCCCTGGCGGTGCCCCTGGCGACCATCGGCCTGGCCGGGAGCGGGATGCTGCCCGTGCTCGTGCTCGTACCAGTGCTCGTGACCGCTCTGCTGGCAGATTGGCGCAGCCTGCTCGCCATCGACGCCATCAGCGTGATACTCGTGGGGGGCATTGCCGCCCTCGAGCAGCGCGGCACGCTGCTCGGCGGCAGCGCGCCGCTCGTTATCTCGCCCATCAGCCTGGCCGTCCGGCTGCTCGGCCTCACCCTGAGCCTGGGCGTGCTCGCCCAGCTGGTCGTGCAAACCTATCGGCGCGAGCTCGCCGCGCGGACCCGCGCCACGCCGGAGCGTACCGACGCCCTGCTGCGCTCGGAGCAGGCCTTCCGCAGCCTGGCCGACGACGCCCTGGTCGGCATCTTTCGGACCACCCTGGAGGGCCAATGGCACTATGCTAACCCGGCGCTAGCCCAGCTGCTCGAGTTCGCCGCGCCGGCCGAGCTGATGCGCCAGCCCGCCAGCACCATCTATCAGCAGCCGCAGGACCGCGAGGCGCTCATGGTGCGCTTGCGGCGCGGCGAGCACGTGGTCAACCACGAGCTGGCGCTGCGGACGCGCACCGGAGCGGAGCGCATCGTGCTCGCCAACATGGCTCTGCAGGACGAGGTGCTCACCGGCATGATGCTCGACATCACGGCGCGCACCCAGGCCGAGCGCATCCGCGAGCGCTATCAGCTGCTCGCCGCTCACGCGCGCGACATCGTGCTCTTTGTGCGCGCCGATGGCCGGATCATCGAGGCGAATGCCGCCGCGGTCGCGGCCTACGGCTACGACCGGGCGACGCTCTGTAGCATGCACATCGGCGACCTGCGCGACCCCACGACCCACCCGCAGGTCGCCGCGCAGCTGGCCCAGGCCGACCAGGCGGGCATCCTGTTTGAGACCGTCCACCGCCGCCAGGATGGCACGACCTTCCCGGTTGAAGTCAGCTCAGCCGGCGCGGATATCGACGGCGAGCGCCTGCTGCTCAGCATCATCCGCGACATCAGCGAGCGTGCCGAGGCGCGTGCGGAGCAGTCCCACCTGACGGCGCAGCTCGATCAGGAGCGGGCCTTGCTGAAGGCGGTGCTCCAGCAGCTGCCCGCGGGCGTCGGGATCGCCGAGGCACCGGCGGGCCGGCTCATTCTGGGCAACGCACAGCTGGAGGGCATCTGGCGTCATCCCTGGCTCGCCGTGACCGAGAGCACTGGCCAGCACACGACCCACAGCTACCACCTCGACGGGCGGCCCTACCAGCCCGCCGAGTGGCCGCTCACCCGGGCGCTCAGCAGCGGCGAGGTCGTGCC
>JAAXUL010001346.1 GCA_013336035.1 Chloroflexales bacterium | reverse complement strand
GAAGGCCGCCGAGCCCGCCCCACCATCCGATGAGCGCTGGTGGTCAGGCGACGATGAGGCGCTAGACGATGGTCGGCGGCCAGCTATCAGCGGCCAGCGCTCGCGCGTCACCAACCTGGTCTTTATGGGCATGGGCGAGCCCTTCGCCAACTACGACCGCTGGTGGTCCGCCGTCGAGCGCCTGCACGACCCGCAGGGCTTCAACCTGGGCGCCCGCAGCATGACGGTCTCGACCGTGGGTCTGGTGCCCGGGATCAGGCGGCTGGCCGAGGAGCGCCTGCCGATCAACCTTGCGATCTCGCTGCACGCCCCCGACGACGCCCTGCGCTCGGCGCTGATGCCGATCAACCAGCGCTACCCGATCGCCGAGCTGATCGACGCCGCGCGCGACTATATCGCCAAGACCAACCGCCGCGTCAGCTTCGAATATGTGCTGCTCCAGGGCCAGAACGACCACCCTCACCAGGCCATCACCCTGGCGAAGCTGCTGCGCGGCCACGGCGCGTACGGCGCCGACAGGGGCGTGCCTCTGCTGTGTCACGTCAACCTGATCCCGTGGAACCCGGTGCCCGACGCGCCCCTCGGCCGCTCCGAGCGCGAGCGCGTGCTGGCCTTCCAGCGGGTGCTGCTCGACTATGGCGTCGCCTGCACCGTCCGCGTCGAGCGCGGGGTGGGCATCGCCGCGGCCTGCGGGCAGCTCGCCGGGGTCGCCCAGCCCATCCCGCTGGCGAGCCCGACCATTTGAACCGCCAGGCCCCAGAAGAGCACGAAGAGCCGCACATGCAAGCCTCTCTCGCTCGCCCGTGCCAACCGATACGGCTCGCCGCGCTGCTTGCCCTGGTGCTGGTTGCCCTCGCAGCCTGTAGCGGCCAGCCAGCCCAGGCCCCGCCCTCCCCGACGCCGGCCCAGGCTCTGCCCGCCGGCGCCGGAGGCACGCTGATCATGACCCTCGGGGCGCGCGACCCGACCACGCTCGACCCGGCCCTGGTCGGCGATGTGACCAGCGCCCTGGTGGCCCGCCAGGTCTTCAGCGGCCTGGTGCGCCTCGACGGCCAGCTCGAGGTCGAGCCCGACCTGGCCGAGCGCTGGGAGCTCTCGGCGGACGGCCGCACCTACACCTTCTACCTGCGGCCCACGGCCCGCTTCGCCGACGGCGCGCCGCTGACCGCCGAGGATGTGCGCTACAGCCTCGAGCGTGCGACCGACCCGAGCCTCGCCCGCTCGTTGCCGGCCCGCACCTACCTGGGCGACATCGTCGGCGTGCGCGAGAAGATCGACGGCGGGGCCGCGACGATCAGCGGGGTGCAGGTGATCGACGAGCGCACCCTGGCGATCACTATCGACGCGCCGAAGAGCTACTTCCTGGCCAAGCTGACCCACCCCACGAGCTTCGTCGTAGACCGGCGGGCCGTCGAGGCCGGCGGCGCCACGTGGACCGACAGCCCCAATGGCAGCGGCCCCTTCTTCATCGAGGAGTGGCGGCACGACGAGCTGCTGGTGCTGGCCCGCAACCCCGGCTTCTACCGCGACCCGGCCATGCTCGACCGGGTTCGCTTCCTGATGGGCGCGGCGGCCAACAACCCCATGGTGCTCTACGAGCAGGGCGAGATCGACGTCACCAGCGTGGCGCCGATCGACCTGGCGCGCGTGCAGGATGCGAGCAACCCCCTCTCGCGCGAGCTCGTGAGCGTGCCGCAGCTCTCGCTCTACTACCTGGGGATGAACGTGACCCGCCCGCCCTTCGACGACCCGAAGGTGCGCGAGGCCTTCACCCTGCTGATCGACCGGGCGAAGCTGGCCACTGTGGCGCTCAGCGGCGCGGCGCGTCCCGCCTATGGCATTTTGCCGCCCGGCATGCCTGGCTACGACCCGGCGATCACCCCCGTGAGCGCCGACGCCCAGCGGGCCCGGGCCCTGATCGCCGAGTCGCGCTACGGCAGCCCGGCGGCCATGCCGCCCATCGTGGCCTACGGCGGCTTGGCGGGGACGCTGCGTGATGTGGCTGAGGAGAGCCTGGGCATCAGCATCGAGGTGCGCGACTACGAGAGCTCCGGCGACTTCTTCGCGGCCCTCAGTGAGGCCCAGTTCCAGATCTACGGCAGCGGCTGGATCGCCGACTACCCCGACCCAGAGAACTTTCTGGATGTGCTCTTCCGCGGCGGCAGCGCCGAGAACCACACCGGCTACGACAGCGCCGCGGTGAACGACCTGCTGAGCCGGGCGGCGACAGAGAAGGACGAGGCGGCGCGCTTCGCGCTCTACCGCCAGGCCGAGCGCCAGATCCTGGCCGACGCGCCAGTGATCCCGCTCTACCACAACATCAA
>JAAXUL010001345.1 GCA_013336035.1 Chloroflexales bacterium | reverse complement strand
CCAGCGCCGCCCACATCTCGCTGCGCAGCGGCTGCTTCTGCAACCCCGGCGTGGGCGAGGTGATCAACGGGCTCAGCGGCGAGGAGATGGCGGCCTACTTCCGCGCGTTTGGCCCGATCAGCTTCGACGAGTTCATCAACCGCCTGGCCGGGCGGGCCACCGGCGCCGTGCGCGTGTCACTGGGCATCGCCAGCACCTTCGCCGACGCGCAGCGCTTTCTCGCCTTCACGCGCACCATGCTGAGCTAGATACTCGCAAGCCCTGCTTGCGCACGCAGAAGACCGAAAGGGCTTGTATCAGTGAGGGCAAGCCCTCCCTGTGACCCTCCATGACGCAGCCGCTCGAGGAGCACCTTGACTATGAGTGATGACATGCCCACACCCTTGCCCGCCGATGATGCGTCAGCCCCAGCCCCGACGCTGCGCCGGATCTGCTGCGTGGCCGCCCCGCGGCGCCCCTCGCCCTCGCTCGCCGATCAGCTGCGCGCCGCCGTCGTGTGGGCGCAGATCCTCCAGGGCGCCAGAGCTGCACGCGAGGGCACTGAGGCGAAGCCTGACGATGTATGATGCCTCGCCACCACTGCACCGCCCGGACGCCGGGGGGCGCCGCGGCCGAGGAGCGGGCGTCGGTGGTTGACGACGCATTAGCGACCCGCCGAAACCACCACGGGGTGCGCCACCGATCCGGGCGCCTGGGCCAGCCGCTGCTCGGCCAGCTGGCGCGCCGCCGCTTCGGTGGTCCCCCCGTCTGCTTCGGCCCGCTGGAGCACCTGACGCACCGTGTCGCCAATGGCGCGTACCTTCGCCTCCGCCTGTGCCAGTGACCAGCCCAGCGCCTCGACGCCCACCACCGTGATCGCCCCGCCACTGTTCACCACAAAGTCGGGGACATACACAATCCCCCGCGCCCGCAGGCGCTCCGCATCCTCCGTTGTCGCCAGCTGATTATTGGCCGCCCCGGCGATGCCGCGACAGCGCAGCTGCGCAATCGACTCGCGGTTCAAGACCCCACCAAGGGCGCAGGGGGCGAAGATGTCACAGGGCGTCGCGCTGACCTGATCGGGCGGGACCAGCACGACGCCCGCGTCCTGAAGGCGTTGCACGACCGTCGGGTCGATCTCGCTGACCAGCACCTCGGCGCCGGCGCGCTGGAGCCGGGGGATCAGATCCTGGCCGACGCCGCCCGCCCCCTGGACCAGCACCCGCCGGCCGCGCAGATCGGGCGCGCCAAACAGGTGGGCGGCGAGGGCCTCGATCCCGTAATAGACCCCCAGGGCGGTCGGCGGCGCGGAGCTCCCGGAGCCGCCGGCCTCAGCGGTGCGCCCAAAGACGTACGGGGCGCCCGTCGTCCCGATCACGTCCATATCGGTCGCACTCGTGCCGACATCCGGCCCGGTGACATACAAGCCGCGGAGCTGCCGCACCAGGGTGCCGAAGCGCTGAAGGAGCTCCGTCCGGCCACGATCATCCCACGCCGCAGGGAGCGCAATCACGGCCTTCGCGTCGCCCAGCGGGAAGTCAGCCGCCGCGAACTTGTAGGTCATGCTTCGGGCCAGCTGGCAGGCATCCTGGAGGGCCGCGGTCAGGGAGGGATAGGGCCGCATGCGCGTGCCCCCCGCGCCCGGGCCCAGCCGGGTGGAATGCACGGCGATCACAAACTAGGCGCCGGTGGGCTGGTCAGCGTGGGTGACCACCAGATCGCCCTCCCAGTGGCCAAGGATGCTCTCGATCTGCCCGTCCGCGCCGTCCATGCACGCCCTCCAGTCTCTACGGCTGATGACTATGCTGAGAGTGTAGCAGATGGAGCCACCGGCGAGGGCTGCTGTGTTCCTCTTTGGCTGCGCACAAGCTCGGCTACACCCAATGTGCATAGGGCGGGGGCAGAGCTGGCCCGGGGTCAATGCCCCAGACCAGCCCCGCCCCCGCCCCTGTTTGTCAGAAGCTTGCCAGTCGAGCAGCGTTGGCGTGGAACGAACACGTGCCCCTACCGCCGACCGCGACCCTGCGGCCCCTGGCCGGTGCCGGTGCCAGTGCCCATGTTGTCGCAGACCCCGTCGCCGTTGGCATCGACAAAGCCTGCGCCCTGGCCCATCCCGGTACCCATGTTGTCGCAGACCCCGTCGTTGTTCGCGTCCACGAAGTTCGTCCCGGTGCAGGTGCCCGTGCCGCCCGCGCCGCCCGCGCCGCCCCGACCGTGGCCCGCGCCACGCATCATCGTGGTGGCCGCTGGCGGCGTGGTCGGCTGCTGGGCCGAGGTCAGGGGGGCGAAGGCCAGGGTCGCGGCCAGGGCGGCGGCGCCCGCGGCGCCAGTCAGCCAATATCGGA
>JAAXUL010001344.1 GCA_013336035.1 Chloroflexales bacterium | reverse complement strand
TTCAGCTCTTTCGCCTTGCCTTCGGCCTGCATCTGCTCGTTGCCGATCAGGCTGCCGACAGCGCCTTCTCCCTTGCCCGCGATCTCCTCGCCGATGCCTTTGGCCTGCTCCCCCGCCTTCGCCACGGTCTGGCGGGCCTGACCTTCGACCTTCTCCACATGGCCTTCGGCCTGCATCTGCTCGTTGTCGATCAGATCGCCGACGCCTTCCTTCACCGCCCCTTTGACCTCCTCCACCTTGCCCTTCGCGCGCTCAGTTTCGTTATCCATGAATCAGTTCCTTTCGTCGATGTGCACCAACTGCTGGCAGGCGCCGTGTCGGCGCTTGCGATATAGAGTGCTGGGAAGCCAGCAGCTTAGCGCCGTGTCTTCCAGTACGCCTCATAGACTTCGCAGTCGTGACTCTGAGTGTAGTGCTGAGCACAGCAGAGCGGTAGCAGGCGAGTCATGCATAGCATGCGAGGGTACACCCGACAACGTCAGAGAAACGGCCGGCCGGGTCTGCACCGTTCCCTGCTTCACCGAGGGGCCGGAGCGTGCTATGCTCAATGTACCGCTCGCACCCCCTCCAATGACCCCAGGCACCAGCTCGCCAGAAACCAGCAGCCTGCGGCCGAGGTAGGCCAGGGTGAACGGCTGGAGCAGCTGGAGCGGCAGGAGCGTGCCGCTCCAGCAACCGATTCTCGGACGACAATCTCCAATGACTACAGTAGTATGGAAGGTCGGCTGTGATGCTCAATGTACTTGGGTGGCTCATGCTTGGCGGGCTGTGGTTCGGCTGGCCCGACCTCGGCGCGGTGACGAGCCTTGACCTCACGACCAGCCTCGGGGGGCTGTTCATCGCCTGCCTTGGCGCGGTCAGCATGCTGACGATCGCCAACATGGTGCAGCACGGCCGCGAGCTCGCGCCGGCCGGCTGAGACGCAAATCAAGAGAGGGAATGATGCAGACGATAATGCCCGCAGGCTCAGCTACCTTTCAGATCCCGGAGCCGCCCATCGCGCGCTTTCTGTTCGCCGATACCCGCCTGGCGCCGCTGTGGACGATCATCCGCCTGTACCTCGGTTACCAGTGGCTTGTGGCGGGCTGGGGCAAGCTCACCAACCCGGGCGGGGTCTGGGTGGGCGCCAAGGCCGGCACCGCTGTGACCGGCTTTATCCAGGGGGCACTGGAGAAGACTGGAGGCGACCACCCCGATGTCAGCGGCTGGTACGCCGCCTTCCTCCAGCAGGTCGCGCTGCCCAACGCGGCGCTGTTCTCCTACCTGGTCACCTTTGGCGAGCTTCTGGTTGGCCTGGCGCTGATCCTCGGCCTGCTCACCGGCTTCGCGGCCTTCTTCGGCGGGTTTATGAACGCCAGCTACCTCTTCGCCGGGGCGGTCTCGGTCAACCCGGTGCTGCTGCTGCTGGCGGTCGGGATCATGCTGGCCTGGCGGGTCGCGGGCTACTGGGGGCTTGACCGTTGGGCGCTGCCGCTGCTCGGCGTCCCCGGCTTCCCTGGCACGCTCTTCCGGGATCGCGCGGCCCCTGCGCCCAAGCGGCCATAAGGTGTCAGCGCACCTGGGGCTGGGGGCGGGCGTGGGCATCTGGCTGGTGTGGCGCCTTGCGCAGAGGAGCTGGCTATGAGCAGCGGGCATCGACGCGACCACTCAATCTCCATGCTGCGCGCCAATCTGGTCGCGCTGGTCATCGGCCTCCCTGTAGCGATGGCGCAGCTGAGCCTCTTCGTCTTCCTGCACGGCACGCTCCGGGTCGCCATCACGCTGACGGGGGCACTGCTGTTCCTCGCGGTGATGCTCGCCAGCATTGTGGCGCACGAGCTGATCCACGGGCTGACCTGGCAGCTCGCGGGCGGGAGCGCAGCCGCGACCGTCACCTACGGCGTCCAATGGAAGATGCTGACGCCCTACGCCCATCTGGGCGGCCCCATTGCGGTAGGCGTCTACCGGCTCGGCGGGCTGATGCCGGGGCTGGTGCTGGGCCTCATCCCCTACGCGCTGAGCCTCGTCCTGGGCAATGGCTCCCTGCTGATCTTCGGCGTGATCCACACCCTCGCCGCCGGCGGCGACTGGCTCGTCCTGTGGCTGCTGCGCGGGGTCGGGCCAGGGACGCTGGTGGAGGACCACCCGTCGCGGGCGGGGTGCTACGTGCTTGAGCTGGAGGGGACGCCGCAGTGACGGCCCGGCGGTGAGACCCACACACATCTGACCGCTGGGAGGAGCGTATGGCCCGACTGTTCGACCAGGAGAAACCCAGCGTGCTGCGTGTGGCGCCGCGCCTGCTGTACATCCTGCGCGTGCTCGTCCATCACAAGTTCCTGGGCGCC
>JAAXUL010000506.1 GCA_013336035.1 Chloroflexales bacterium | reverse complement strand
CTCGACGGGCTCGTCGAAGGTCGCGGCGATCACCTCGCCCTTAACCGAGCGGCGCATATCGGTGACCTCCTCGGGGCGCTCGCCGACCAGCAGGACGATCAGGTGAGAATCGGGGGCGTTGGCCGTGATGCCGTTGGCGATCGCCTTGAGCAGCATGGTCTTGCCGGCCTTAGGTGGGGCCACAATCAGGCCGCGCTGGCCGCGCCCGATCGGCGCGATCATATCGATCAAGCGGGTCGCCAGAATGTTGGGCTCGGTCGCGAGGGTGATCTGCTCGTAGGGGTGGACGGGGGTGAGGCGCTCGAAGATAGGGCGCTTCTGGGCCTCTTCGGTGGGCACATCGTTGACCTGCTCGACCCACAGCAGCGAGGGGTAGCGCTCGCCCTCGCGGGGCGGGCGGACGCGTCCGGCGATCATATCGCCGGTGCGCAGATTGAAGCGGCGAATCTGCGACTGGGCCACATAGACATCGTCGGGCCCGGGCAGTAGGCGCGGGCCGCGCAGGAAACCGAAGCCCTCGGCCCCGATCTCCAGCACTCCGCTGCCAACAGCGGTTGCAACATTATCTGGTGTATTGGCGCCGTCGCTGGCAGCCGTTGCAGGCGCGACGCCGTTCTGCGTCACGGCCCCATCGGCCGCGGCGCTCTTCTTCGATGAACGTGCCATGAGTTACTCGTACTCCTTATAGAGTTGGGTGTCTAGCTATGTAAGCTATAGACAAGATTCAGATCAGGCGGTTCTGTGGAGGTGGCGGGCAAACTATAAAAGCTGAGTTGAAACATGCCTTGGGTAAGGCTTGCAGGCATGTTTCCGTTTCGCTGGTATCTGGTGTTCTGGCGCGCTCGGCCTGAAACCTGAAACCTGAAACGTTGTCTTAGGGATTGGGTTCTTGCCGGGGGGCCCGGGCTGGGTTACAGCATGGCCCGCAAGAGACGTGCCACAGCGGTGTGGCCCGAGGGCTAGAAGGGCAATGTGGGGCAAGACGATGGGAGGTCGGGAGGCGCCCGGGGAGGGCGCCCCCACAGCTCGCCCGAAGCGCTCGGGCGAGCCTCCTCCGCCTCAGGCGAGGGCTGGCTCGGTGCTGTCGGGCAGCAGCTCGTTTGAGGCGTCGTCGCCGCCCTCTACGGCGGGCATCTCGCCGCCCTCGAGGTAGCCGAGGGCCGAGAGGCGCTGCCGGATCTCTTCGACCCCCTTCGGGCCAAGGTTGCGGATGCCGTGCAGGGCCCGGTCGTCGAGCTCGAGCAGGCGCCCGATCGTCGTGATATCGGCGCGGCGCAGGCTGTTGTAGGTGCGCGTGCTGAGGCCCAGCTCGTCGATCGTGCGGTTGTAGACATCGGCCGGGATGGCCCGACCGGTCGGGGCCGCCACCTCGGCGGTGGGCTCGGGCTGGTCGAAGACGGCGATCCGCCCGAAGTGCTGGGTGAGGACCTGGGCAGCGTGCCCCAGGGCGTCGCCAGGCTTGATCGTCCCGTCCGTCCAGATCTCGAGGGTCAGGCGGTCGTGGGCCTCGCCGCTGCCATTCTCGACTGAGTCAATCAAAAAGTTGACCTGGGGCACCGGGTTGAAGAGGGCGTCGACGGCGATCTCGCCAATATTGAGGCCGCTATTGTTGTCGGCCAGGCTGGTGCCGCGCCCGCGCTCGGCCGTCAGCTGCATCTCGAGCACCGAGTCATCGTCGACGGTGCATAGGTAGTGCTCGGGGTTGACGATCTCGACTGTGCTCGGCGCGTCGATGTCGCTGGCGAAGACCGGGCCGGGGCCGCGCTTGACCAGCTGCATCGTCACTGCGCGCTCAGAGTATGAGCGCAGGCGGATGCCCTTTACATTCAGCACGAGCTGGGTGCCATCCTCGAGTACGCCGGGGATCGTCGAAAACTCGTGGATGACCCCGCCGAGCTTGATCCGGGTCACGGCCGCGCCGGGGATCGACGAGAACAGCACGCGCCGCAGCGCATTGCCAAGGGGGCTGCCGTGGCCCCGCTCGAGGGGCTCGATAGCGAAGCGGCCGTAGTTTGTGCCCGCCGCAACTAGTGTTACGCGCGGCTGGATCATCAAGGGCTCCGGTTTCAGCATGGCTCTCTCGTTATGCTCAGTTCGTGCGCTCTGGATCTAAACGACAACGCGGGCGCCCGCTTACGCGTCGCCCACTAGGGGTTCAGGTGTCTCAATTGTCACCACACTGGTATTGTAGCGCAGATCTCGCAATTTGCAAAATACGGATCTAGCGCGTTACGACAATCTGTAGTCGCCGGCCCCCGTGGGCCGAGCAGACCATATCGAAGGTGCCTGGCCCCTCGTAGTGCTGCACGAAGCGTTGCCCCGGTTCGATGCGGTAGGGCCCGACCGTCATAGGCTCGCTGTCGTCATTGCGGATCACCAGGGTGTCGTACTGGCTCAGCTTCAGCTCGATCCGCTGCGGGAAGACCTCGATCTGCTCGCCGCTGGCGATGCGGGCCGCCGTGCCCGGCGGTACCCGCACCACATACGACCGGGCCGAGGCCCGGGCCTCGCGTAGAATCCAGACCCCCCCCAGGCCTAGCCCGATCAGCACGGCCAGAGCGGCAAGTGCGGTGGCGACCGAGTGGCGGACCATACAGGCCTCCGCTAGCCCCGCTCGCGCGCAAGGGCGCGCAGGTCGGCGACGATATCCTCGACCGCGGCGCCGTAGGCAAGAACCTCGCGCCAGCGCCCTGCTTTGTCAATCACATATGTGACGGTCGAGTGGTCGATGGTGTAGCCAAGGGCCGACCCCGGCAGATCGCGCCGCTCGTAGAAGGCGCCATACTCCTTGGTAATCGGGTCGATCAGCGCCTTCTCGCCACGCAGCCCTTTGAAGCTTGGGTCGAAGGCGCTGACGTACTGGCTCAGGCGTTCGACCGTGTCGCGCTCTGGGTCAAGGCTGACAAAGGCCACCTGCACGTTCTTCGCATCATCGCCCAGCTGCCGCGTAGCCGCGGCCAGGTTCGATAGCTCGGTCGGGCAGATGTCGGGGCACGTGGTGAAGCCGAAGAAGAGCACGGTCACTTTGCCCTGCTGCGCGCTCAGAGTAAAGGGCTGTCCCTGCTCATCAGTAAGAGTGAAGTCTGGCGCGGGTTTCGGCGGCTCGATAGCCGTGCCCTTTAGCTGCGGGCTCGCCCCGCAGCCAACCAGGGCCGCAAAGACGAGAGCTAGGATGAGGGTCGAGGCGATCTGTCGCATAGCGAAGCTCACTTTCTGAGGGGGCGCGGCCCGCCGCGCCCCCTGGTCTTCCAGAGCTCGGCGGGACTATTGCATCGGTGTGCGGACTACGGCGTCAACCTCGACCGTACCGGCCTTCTCGAAGGTCAGGCTGAGCTTGACGACATCGCCGTCCTTCAGCTCTTTCTTCACGCCGATAAACATCACGTGGAAGCCGCCGGGCTTGAGCACTGCCTCGCCGTTGGCCGGCACCTCGATCTTCTCGACCGGGCGCATCTTCATCACGCCGCCCTCATCGATCATCGTATGCAGCTCGACGGCCTCAACGAGCTCGGGCGAGACGCTGGCCGACACCAGGAAGTCGGGCTCGGACCCGCTGTTCGTGATCGTCAGGTAGCCACCTGTGTTAGTTGTAGCGCCCATGTCCATGCCGCCCATCGACTCCTCAGTGGCGCCAGCCATGGGGGTGGCCTCGGGCATAGGGGTGGCCACCCGGGCCATAGGGGTCGCCGGGCGCACCCATGGGTCATTGATCGTTAGAGCGCCCAGGGTGGCCGCGGGGGCGGCGGGCGCGGCAGTCTGCTGTGTGGCGGCCGGCTGAGTGGTGCTGGCGGGTGTGCCGCCGCAGCCAGCGAGAGCTAGGCTAGCGATCGCGGCCAGGCCGAATGTGAAGATGCGGCGCATCTGAATCCTCCAGAGTGTAGGCGGCGTGAAATTGCTGGACACACCTAAATCAGTCCTCAGTTGGCTGAGACTTCCTCCTCGGGCTGAGGCTTGCTCCTGCTCAGAGGGCTATGGCGAGGCGGGGCGGAGGTTTGGGGGGGCTGTCGGCGAGGCGTGCCCGTAGGGCCAGCGGGTTGGCGTGTATCTGCTGGGGCAAGAGGGTTAGGGCGCCTATGGCGAGCATCGCCGCCGTGGCCAGACTCTGGACAAGGGCCTGCACCACGTCGGCGCTCACCGGCTGTGGCAGATCGGCCCCGGTGTCAGGCATATGATCGCAGAGAAAGACCTCGCGGCCATAGCTGTGATAGCCGCGGGCAGGCAATGAGCAGTGGATAATGCAGGCCAGGAGCGCCCCTGGTAGAGCAAACAGGAGCGCCGCCGTAAGGCCCTCAAGCGGGCTTACTGCCAGCGTGGTCGATCGGCGACAAAAGCGCCAGAGATTTACGGGGCGCATAGGTGGATTATGCGCGAGCTTTCACTTAATTGCAAGGCTCTCTACGATGGCCCGATAGATTGGGGGCAAGTCTGTAATCCACTGTTTCGCCCAGCGACTATAATAGAATCCTCTGCCGCTACTATGCGGCCAGCACATCCATGGTCTGGCCTATGCTGCGCCCAGCGACCGTGCTAATCGTCGACGATCTCGCCTCTTCTCGTGAGGTTCTCTACGAGATTCTTCTCGGAGAAGGGTACGAGCTGCTCATGGCCGAGGGCGGAGCCCAGGCTCTTACCATGGCCCGTGAGTACACCCCCGACCTTGTCCTGCTCGACATGATGATGCCCGATGTCGATGGTCTGACTGTCTGTCGCGAGCTACGGGCTGACCCGCGTACCGCCAAAGTGCCGGTCATCTTCGTCACGGCCCTCGAGGATCGCTCGGCCCGTCTGTCTGGGATTGCCGCCGGCTGCGACGATTTTGTCTCGAAGCCCTTCGACCGGATCGAGCTGCGGCTGCGTGTGCGCACCGTCGTTGGTCTGAACCGTTACAGGCTCCTCCATGACGAGCAGTTGCGCTTCGAGCGCCTCTTCACCCTCTCGCCCAACGGGCTGCTGATCGTCGATGGGCAGGGCATGGTGCGCCTCGCCAACCCCGCGATAGCTAGCCTGGTCGGCCTGGCGAGCCCCAACGATCTGGCCGGGCACTCGCTGCCGGCGATGTTGACCCTCGAGGACCAGGCCCGCTGCGTAGAGTGGCTGGTCGCGGCAGTTGAGCAGCGCCAGAGTGCCACCCACCTTGGCGCCTATCTGACCAGACGTGACGGCGCCCGCCTCCCTGTGATCCTCGACGCTGGCTGGTTCGAGTGGGCTGGCGAGCCGGCCCTGCAGGTGATCGTGCGCGATATGACCGACCGCCGGCGGGCCGAGCTCCTTGAAGAGGATCGCCGCCGCCTTGTCTTCGACCTGCACGACGACATCGCTCAGACGGCCACGGCGGTCTACCGGCAGCTCGAGCAGCTAGGTCGCCACTATCATCCCCGCCGCCCTACGGCGCGGGCGTCCCTCGAGCGGGCCCACGACCTGACGCGCCGGCTCATGCGTGACACTCGCCGCCTGCTGGCAGGCCTGCGCCCGGCGGCCCTCGACGACCTGGGTCTGGCGGCGGCCCTGCGCCAGCACGCCGCCGACCTGCGGGCCGATGGCCTGCGTGTCGATCTGCACGAGACAATCGGCACCGAGCGGCCCCCTGCCCCTATCGAGACGGCCCTCTTTCGTATCGCCCAGGAGGCTCTGAACAATGTCCGTAAGCACGCTGGCACAGGCCACGCCGTTGTCCAGCTCACGCGTGAGGGCCTATGCCTGCGCCTTACCATCGAAGACAATGGCCCGGGGCTGCCCTCTGACCCCGAGCCCGGCCCCGCCGGAGCACATCTTGGCCTGCGAGCTATGCACGAACGTGCCGCGCTCCTTGGCGGCACCCTGATAATCACTAGCGCCCCAGGTGTTGGCACCCGCATTGTGGCCGAGGTGCCGCTACCACACACAGATGAGCAAGTCATATGAACACCGTTCCCCGACCCACAGGACGCAGCGCTCCACCCGCCCGGATTATTATCGCCGATGACCACGATCTGGCCCGCGCCGGCTTGCGGGCCGTCTTCGACGATACTCGCGACATGGCCGTGATTGGCGAGGCCGCCGATGGCAAGGCCGCCGTCGAGCTGTGCGGGCAGCTCCAGCCCAACCTGGCTGTCCTCGATGTTCGTATGCCCACGATGGACGGTCTCGAGGCAACGCGAGCGATCAAGGCCGCCTGCC
>JAAXUL010001343.1 GCA_013336035.1 Chloroflexales bacterium | reverse complement strand
GAAGGACGTTCCATGCCGGGGTCGTTGCAATTATAGCCGATTGCACAGTGTTCGACAAGGCGAATTCACAGCGCTTGCCTTAGCCCGCCCACCCGTGGCGCCGCCAGGCCGCCAGGCCGGCCCGCACCAGGCCGATGCCCGAGGCGACCCCGACCTCGTGCCCCTCGCCCACCCCGGACACCGCGACGACGGCCAGCACGGCCACCTTGCCGGTCGCCAGCACTGTCTCGATCGCCGTCGCGGCCTGGGCGAGGTCGGCCCCGCCCGGCTGGCGGGTGGGCTGGTTGGGCGTGAGCGCGGCGTCGAGGATGTCGGCGTCGACGTGAAGGTAGATCAGGTCGCAGCGCGCCGCCAGGTCGGCCACAGCGGCGCCCAGGTCGGCCCCGGGGCGGCCTGGGGCGACGGCGGCGATCGTCACGTCGGTGGCGCGGATCAGCTGCTCCTCTGCCGGGTCGAGGCTGCGCGCATCGACCAGGAGGATGCGGTCGGTGGGCAGGGGCGCCAGCACGCCGGCCAGCTCGCGCCAGCGGGCCTGCCCGAGGCCCGCGCACACGGCCACCGGCATGCCCCCGAGCATCCCTGAGCGCGTCGTCTTTGGCGTGTTGAAGTCGCCGTGGGCGTCGAGCCACACCAGCCCGACCCGGGCCATGGGGCCGCGCGCGCCCTGGATGCCGGCGAGCACGCCGACGCTGTGCGAGCAGTTGCCGCCCGTGACCAGCACGGCCCGGCCGGAGCGCAGGCCCGTCGCCACCTTCTCGGCCACGGCCCCGCACACCAGGGCCAGGTCGGTGAGCGGGTCAGCGCCGAGCCGCGCCGCCGGTAGGGTCGGCTCCTCGTAGACCACCGGCTGGCCCGCATCCCAGTAGACCGCCGAGGCGACGTAGGCGTCGAGGGCCACCTCGTCGCCCTGGGCGGGCCGCCCGTCTAGATAGCGCACGCCGACCACATGAAGGCTGGAGACTGGCTGCATAGGTTTCCTACTCTGGTAGATCGTATTCCCCCCTCTCCTGTTCGCGTAGCGAGCGGGAGAGGGGGGAACGGGGGGTGAGGGCTACACCAGCGCCTTCTCGGTCTCGCGGTCGAAGATGTGCATCTTCTCCATATCGAGCACGATCTCGACCGTGTGGCCGGTGCGGGCCGTGGTGCGCGGGTCAAGGCGGCCGATGAACTCCTTGCCGCTGTTCTCGACGTAGGCGTAGACCTCGGAGCCCAGGGGCTCGGTGACATTCACCATGGTGGTGAGCCTGGCTGCGTCGTCCACGCCGCGGGCCACATAGCTGGCGTCGTGCACATCCTCGGGGCGGATGCCGAAGTAGATATCCTTGCCGGCCTGGCCGCCAACCTTATCAAGCTTATTGCTGGGGACGGGCACGACGAAGTCTTTGCCGACGACCACGGCCATACCGCCGTTCACCCGGTCGAGCTTGGCCTCGAAGAAGTTCATCGCGGGGCTGCCGATGAAGCCGGCGACGAACATGTTGGCCGGGCTATCGTAGAGGTTCTGGGGCGTGTCGAGCTGCTGGAGGATGCCGTCGCGCATCACGGCGATGCGCGTGCCCATGGTCAGGGCCTCGGTCTGGTCGTGGGTCACATAGATGAAGGTCGTCTTGAGGCGCTGGTGCAGCTTGCTGATCTCGGCGCGGGTCTGCACGCGCAGCTTAGCGTCAAGGTTCGAGAGCGGCTCGTCCATCAGGAAGACGGCCGGGTCGCGCACGATGGCGCGCCCCAGAGCCACGCGCTGGCGCTGGCCGCCCGAGAGAGCCTTGGGCTTGCGGTCGAGCAGATGGCCGATCGAGAGCATCTCGGCGGCCTCCTTCACGCGCTTGTCGATCTCCTGCTTGGGCACCTTGCGCAGCTTGAGGCCGAAGGCCATGTTGTCGTACACGCTCATGTGGGGGTAGAGCGCGTAGCTCTGGAAGACCATGGCGATATCGCGGTCTTTCGGGGGCACGTCGTTGACCACGCGCTCGCCGATCCAGATGCTGCCGTCGGTGATCTCCTCGAGGCCGGCCAGGCAGCGCAGGGCCGTCGACTTGCCGCAGCCCGACGGGCCGACCAGCACGAGGAACTCGCCGTCGTTGATCTCAATATTCAGATCCTTGAGGACGGTGACCTCGCCGAAGCGCTTCCAGACATGCTCGTACTTGATACCTGCCATGGTGTCCTTCCTCCTTAAGAGACGGGCGCACAGGCGCCTTTCGTGAGCGCCCACAGGGGGCGTGCGTGCTCAGGGCCTCGGCGGAGCAGTAGATCGGCGGATGATCAGCTGGAGGCTGAGGGGCCGCTCGGGCGGGGCCGGCTGGCGTTCGACCAGGGCGATCAGGCGGC
>JAAXUL010000505.1 GCA_013336035.1 Chloroflexales bacterium | reverse complement strand
GCGCGTGCGGCGCTCGCCGACCCGGCCGCCCAGGCCGAGCTCGAGGGCCTGATCGCCGCCCACCGCGCGCACCTGTGCTTCTTCAACGGCGACTATGCGCAGACGATCCGCGCGGCCCAGACGGCCCGGCGCCAGCTCCCCGGCGCGCAGACGGTGCTGCGGGCGCGCACCGCCGTCCTCCTGGGGAACGGGCTGCGCTACGCCGGCCAGCTCCAGGCTGCGACAACGATCCACGCCCAGGCGGCGGCCGAGATCGAGCCGACCGGCAACGTCTACGTGGCGAGCCTCAACTTCTGCAGCCTGGGCGAGCTCCACCGCGAGCTGGGGCAGCTGCCGCGGGCCCTGGAGGCCTACGAGCAAGCGCTGGCCTTCGCCCGGCGCCACCTGGGCCGCCCGGAGAGCCCCTTCACCGGGCTGGCCTACACCGGCATCGGCCTGCTCCGGCGGGAGTGGAACGACCTGGAGGCCGCGGGCGCGGCCCTGCACCAGGGCGTGGCTCTCAGCCGCGCGTGGCAGCAGGCTGAGGCGCTGACCATCGGCCTGATGGAGCTGGCCTTCTTCTATCAGGACACCGGGGCCTACGACCTGGCCCGACAGGCGCTCGCGGAGGCGCGGCAGATCGTGGCGGCGGCTAGCTCGCCGTGGGGTGTGGCGACCGTCGACGCGTTTCTGGCCCGCCTGGCACTGGCGCAGGGGGATGTGCCGTCCGCCGAGCGCTGGGCGCAGGCGAGTGGCCTGGCCAGCCACGACGCCCCGGAGTTCGTGCGCGGCGAGGAGTACCAGGCGCTGGCCGAGACTCTGCTGGCGGCGGGGCGCGCCGGCGAGGCGCTGCGGGTCTGGCACGGCCTCGAGCAGCAGTACCGAGCGGCGGGCCGGCTGGGCCGGCTGCTGCGCGTGCGTGTGTGGCAGGCGCGCGCCCTGGACGCGGCGGGGGAGCGCTCTGCCGCCCTGAGCGTACTCGGCGAGGCCCTCGCCCTTGGCCGGCCCGCCGCCTACACGCGGACCTTCGTGGCCCCCGGCGCGCCCATCGCCGAGCTGCTGCGGCTCCTGCCGGCGAACGCCTACCGCGACCAGGTGCTGGGCGCGTTCGTGGGGGCTGGCGGCACGGCAGCGGCACCCCAGGGCCTTGAGACAGCAGTGGCGCTCACCACGCTCCCGGAGCCGCTGGGCGACCGCGAGCGGACCATCCTGCGGCTGCTCGCCGCCGGGCTGACCAACCGGGAGATCGGGGCCGAGCTGTACCTCTCGATCAACACGGTGCGCTGGTACCTCAGCCAGATCTACGCCAAGCTGGAGGTCGCGGGGCGCCGCGAGGCCGTGGCGCGGGCCCGCGAGCTGCGAGTGATCTAGGTCGAGGTTTCCATCCCGCGCACCATCCGGGGTGGATGGTGCGCGCCCATCCGGGGTCTGGCTATCCTGAGGCTGCGTTGCCCGGCGACGAGCGCCGGCCAGAACAGCAGCCGGCGGCCCGCGCGCCGTAGCACCGCAGGAGCCATGAAGCAAGGAGGCCAGACCCTATGGACAACATCGTTGGGACGACCCAACAGCGCCGCTCGCGGTCACGCACGCGGAGCATCACGAAGGCCCTCGGCATCACCATCGGGATCCTCGGCGCCCTGGTCGCCCTGGGCTGGGTCGGGGTACAGATCCAACCCGCCCCGTTCCCGGCCGTCGCGCCGGCGGCCACGCCCCCGGAGACGATCGCGCTCCCGGCGGATCTGCCGGCGCCGGTGGCGCGCTACTACCAGGCGACCTACGGCGACGCTATCCCGATGATCCGCTCGGCCGTGATCAGCGGGCGCGGGACGATGCGCCTCTTCGGCATCCCCTTCCCGGCACGGTTCCGCTTTCGCCACGGGGAGGGCCGGAGCTTCCGCGCCTACTTCGAGCCGACCATCTTCGGGCTGCCGATCATGAAGGTCGACGAGCATTTCGTGGACGGCCGGTTCCGCCAGGAGGGCACCCCCGGCGGCGTGGAGGGCGAGCCGAAGGAGGATCACAGCGCCGCCATCCGGCTGTGGGCCGAGCGGGTCGAGTGGGCGCCGGCGCTGCTGTTGAGCGACCCTGCGGTGCGCTGGGAGCCGATCGACGGGGCCACGGCGCTGCTCGTCGTCCCCGTGGGGCAGGGGCAGGAGCGGCTGGTCGTCCGCTTCGACCCCGCGACCGATCGGGTGCAGTACGTCGAGGGGATGAAATACAAGCACCCCTCCGACACGACGAAGACCCTGTGGATCAACGCCGTCTGGTTTGGCGAAGCGCCGTGGATCGTGCTGCGCACCGAGGACATCAGCACCAACGTGGGGGGAGACACCGCGCTGACCGCCAGGGGAGCGTAGGCGTAGCGGTGGCCCAGGAAGCGCTGTGGTGAGGTGCGCTCATCATACGGTGGCCACAACCAGACACGCGAGGCTGATCAGCAGCGCCCCGAGCGGCAGAAGCCAACCCCGGCGGGCCGTGATCAGGCCGATCTGGGGGATGAGCAGCCCCAGCACGAGCGCGACCACCACCGCGGCGACCGCTGCCAGCACCATGCGCAGGCCGATGGAGAGCAGATAGATCGCCGGAGCGCACAGCACCACGATGCGGAGAAGTCGACCGGTGGCGCGCTTGCGGGCAGCGGGGCCGGCGGCACGAGCAGCGCTAGCCCGAGCCAGGCGGCTACGACGAGGCTCAGGAGGGTGATCACGCCGAGGGCCGCCTGCCAGCGCGATGTCAGGCCAGTCGCGTGCATGTCGGCCGGTGAGCGCAGGGCAAGTGGCTTCATGGTCGTTCTCCTCAGGTAGCGGTGCCGTCTGATACCGGTTCGCCACGCCGCTCGACGCTGAGCAGCGTCAGGCCGAGGTCGCGGATCTTGCGCAGCACGCCGTGGAGGGCGGCCTGGTCGACCAGCGGGTCGGCGAGGGTGGTCGTGCCGTCGGCCACGATAGTCAGGGTCAGCCCGTCGAACCAGGCCGCCCAGTGGGCCTCCAGCGCGCCCTGCACGCGCAGCACATAGGTTGCCGGCGTTGGGGGGCCTCGCCCGCCGCTGCCCGGCACGCCAACTTACAGCGGCACGCGAGCAGTGGATGCAGCCCCACGTAACGATGCCGACGGTGCGCGCCAGCCAGCTGGCGATCGCCTGGTTAGCGAGCCCGGCGTCGGTGAGCCGGAGCAGCTCGTTGCTGTGAGAATCTACTTCCGCGCACCTGCGCCACCTGCTGACCGAAAGAGTGCCAACCCCACGAGTGTCGCAAACCCCACCATACTCAGCCAGGCAACGAGATCGCCGATCACCGAGTAGATGGTTTTGACCCCATGGGTTGGAACGTGCGCGACCATCGCGTGCTTCGTCGTGAAAAAGTCAGCCGCTGCCAGGATGCGCCCTTGATAATCGAAGGCGGCGGAGAGGCCATGGCCCGTTGCCCGAACGATCGAGAAGCCGTTCTCAATGCCGCGGAACGACGCCATATGGGTATGGAGCGGATCAATCGCAGGCGAATCGTTGGAAGGAACCAGCATCACATCCGTGCCTGCCTGCCCAGCCTGGCGCAGGTAGGCCGGGAAATCCATATCGAAACAGATGACCGAAGCGAGAGCGCCAAACACGGTCTGATCCCGTGGGATGACACCATCCCCAGCGACGTCTGGGTCGCCCGGCACCGGCCGCCCTTTGAGATAGCGCCATTTCACGTCGCCGTCCGGCGTAATCCAGACCGCCTGGTTCGCTGCCTTGACGTCAGGGTACCCTTCAGGCACGGTGTACAAGCCCAGCAACAAGTGCACCGCTTCCTCCTGGGCCAGCGCGCGCGCTTTTTCGATGAAGCTCGCTTCATCTTCCCGTAGCACTTGTACGGCCCCTTCCTGCCAGATGATCACCTCGGCCCCGGCTTGCGCTTGCTGGCGGCTCTGTTCGAGCATGCGATCGCCATATTCCAGGAAGCGACCCTCCTCGGCGGTCTGGGTGAGCGATGCCACTTGCAGGGTCTTTGACTGGGGCGGAAAGAGCGCCATCCGCCCGCCACCATACAACAACACCAGGGTGAGGATACCGCCGTAGGTCAACACGCCAGCTCGCACCCGTTGCCACGCGAAGTCCTGCGCCCAGGCCCAATTGACGACCGGCGCCAGCCAGGTAACCAGGAAGGTGAGGCCCCACATCCCGGTAATCGAGAGGAGCTGGAGAAACGGGAGAAAACTGTGCTGGGTATAGGCCAGCGAGAGCCAGCTCCCGAAGGGATTGGTCAGGGCATTGATGTATTCGAGGGTTACATAGAGCAGCGGAAACACCAGCGTGGCGGCAAAGCCCTGCAGCCGGTTGACCAGCAACCGATCGGCCAGATAGGGCAGCCAGAAGACCACAGCGTAACCACCCATGACCGGCAGATAGAGGCCTCCAGGGACCATGCCCTGCCAGCTGAAGAGGTACACCGCCACATTTGCCACCAGCAGCAGCCCCAATCCTCTGACCGCCGGCTGGGTGCGGGCAAAACGGATGAGAAAGACCGGGGCCAGCCAGGTGGCCAGGGGGATCATCCAGCGCCCATTGGCAAAGACCAGCAATCCGGCGCCAATGAGCAGCCAGAGATACGACCAGCGGCCCTGTGCGGATGTGGCAGCTCGTGGTGATGCAGTCATTGCGCATGCTCCTTCTGGGTTGGCGTTGGGACTCAGCCAACCCGGTTCAGGATCGCGTGGGCGGTAAACGGGGGCAGGTTGCCGTGCGCCAACCTGCCCCGCGGCGTATGCTCCCAGCGGGAACTACGGGTCGCGTGGTGCCGGTGGGTGGGCGGTGAGGGCCGTGCGCCGCACCGGCGTCACTCGCCCCGCTCGATCCGGCGGCGGATCTCGCGCTCCTCCCAGCCGGCGCCGAGCAGGCCCCCGCTGACGAAGACCGTGACACCGTGGGCGGCCAGGCCGATGCCCCAGCCGAGCAGGGGCCAGATCGACCAGGCGCTCCCATTGGCCAGGCTGAGGAGCACGAGGAAGGCGTTGACCAGGATGTAGACCACCACGTGGATGTAGAACTGGCGCAGCCGGATGACCTGGGCGCGGGCGCGCTCGTAGCGCTGCTGCTCGTCCATTGGGGGTGCTCCTTTCTGGTGTCGCCGCTGGAACACCCTGAGCATAGCAGCGCGCCGCGGGCCTGGCACCTCACCAAGGTCAGGTACCAGGTCAGGTCTTTGGCGGGGGGGAGGTCAGGCGAGCAGGCCGAGGGCGCGGGCCCGGGCGAGGGCTTCGGTGCGTCCCCGCACGTCCAGCTTGGCGTAGAGCTGGGTGAGGTACCACTTGACGGTGCCCACGGCGAGGCCTGTCGCAACCCCCAGGGCAGCTGGGGGCCGCCTGGCACGCGCCAGCTCCACATCGCGCAGGCGCTCTGCCGCCAGGCTGGGCTGGCCGGTGATGTTGAGCAGCCAGGCGTGGTTGAGGCAGAGCAAGGGCCGGCGGCTGAAGAGCGCCGGCGGGAGGCGGGCCAGCCAGCGGGAGTTGAGCGCCACATCGCCCTGGCCAAGGGCGCTCCCGACATCGGCTTCGATCAGATCGGCGGCTAGCTCGTGGTCGCCGCCCTCCAGGGCGTGGTGCATCGCCGGAGCCAGCATGGTCTCGCCGTGCGTTGGGATCGCCGCGGCATACCAGGCCGCCGCCCGGCGGTGCAGCGCGGCGATCGTGTCGCCCGCCGTGGCAGTGAGCCGGGCACGCAGCAGGTCGGCGAAGAGCGCATGGTAGCGGTACCAGCGCCGCTCCTGGTCAAGCGGGACCAGGAAGAGGTTGGCGCGCTCCAGATCCGCGAGGGCGCGGGATGAGTCTGTCTGGTCATCAAGCACCGCGTCGCAGAGCTCGGGGCAGAGCCGGTCGAGGAGGGAGGTCTGGAGCAGGAACTGCTGGATTTCGGGGGGCTGGGCGAGGAGCACCTCGTCGGTGAGGTAGTCGATCATGAAGCGGTGGGTGCCGCGCAGCGAGGCGATAGCGCTTCGCGCCAGCTTCGCTAACAGGCCGTCCACATCGGTCGTCTCGCGCAGGGCCAGGCTGGCGAGCTGGAGCCCGGCCGCCCAGCCCTCAGTGCGGGCGGTGAGCGCCTCGGCCTGCGGCGGGCTGAGCGAGCGCCCCGTTAGGTGCCCGATCAGGGCCGCGGCCTCGGCGGCCGAGAAGCGCAGGTCGGCGCCGCGCAGCTCGACGAGCTGGCCGCGGG
>JAAXUL010001342.1 GCA_013336035.1 Chloroflexales bacterium | reverse complement strand
CTGCGCGGCGCGCTCACCCCCACGATCGCCACCTCGGGCAGCGCCACGGCCACGACCGGGATGACATCAATGGCCACGCCGGCATCGGCGGCGCGGCCGGCCTCGGCCAGCGCATCGCCATCTGTCGCCAGCCCATCAGAGAGCAGCAGGACCCGCCCACCGCCCGGCAGCAGGCCGCGCGCCGCCCGCAGCCCGCCCTCTAGATCGCTGGACGAGGGGTCGGGCAGGGCGGGCTCCTCGCCTCTCTCGGGCGCGCTCTGGGGGCCGCTCACCACATCGGCGCCGAAGTAGAGCACGCGCACGCCGCCCCCGGATGCCGCGAGGCCCGCGGCCCGAGCGCGCAGCGCGGCGCGCGTCTCAGCCGACAGGCTGTCCGACTGGTCCACCAGCACCACCGTCGGGCCCTCCGAGGGCGGCGCCGCGCCGAGCAGCGGGTCGGCCAGGGCCAGAGCCAGGGCCGTCAGCGCGGCGAGCCGCAGCGCCAGGGCCGCCGCCGGCACGCGCACCCCCCGCCAGCGCCAGAGCAGGGCCGTGGTGGGCAGCAGCAGCAGCAGCCAGAGCAGCTGCGGGTTACGGAAGATCATGGCTAGACCTCTGCCGGCGCGCGCCGTCGCCCGTGAACATACGCCCACTCGAAGAGCATCACCGCCAGGGCGGCCGCCGCCAGCCACGGCCAGAGCGGCCGGTCGCCCTCACCTTCGCCGCCGAGGCGGGCCATAGGGGGCGTTGCCGCGGGCAGCGCGCGCGGCGTCAGATCAGACTCGAAGGGGGCGCCCGCGTTTACCGCCAGCTGGCCCGTGTAGAGTATGCGGCCCTCGACTTGCTCGGCCAGGGTGTAGACGCCCGGCTGATCGAGGGCGAGCGGCAAAGCCTCGCCTGGAGCCACCGCGAGCACCCGCACCGTGCCATCAGGCGCCCGCATCTGCACGCGCGTCGCCCGAGGGTCGGGGACGATCCGCGGCTCTTCGCCGAGCAGGGCCGAGGCGGGCAAGAGCGGCGGCGTCAGGTCGCGCACGGCGCGGGCCGCCAGCAGCGGAAAGGCCAGGCGCGTCGTCAGGTTGCTCTGGCCAAGATCGAAGGCCCAGATCGCCACCTCGCTGCGGCCCACGCGGCCCCGCAGAATCAAGGGCTGCTCGCCGCGGGACAGCAGGGTCTCGGCCCAGGCGGGCGGCTTCACAGCGCGCACGGGGCCGAAGTCAACGCTGCCGAGACTTACGCCGTCGAGCAGCTCCTGGCTTGCCGGGCCTACCCGCAGCTCCCGCTCGCCGGGGGCCGGCTCGCGGGCCTGATCGTCGAGCACCAGCAGCGGCGAGCCGTTGGGCGGGTTGACGGCCAGGACCCCGCCTGCCGGCCATGCCGCGGGCAGATAGCCGTCGAAGACCGTCAGATCGGCGGCCGAGGCCTCGTCCGAGCCGGCGTAGAGGCCTGTCGGGAGCGTCGCCAGGGTCAGGCCGGGCACAGCCCGCAGGGCCCGCTCGAGGGCCGCCGGCTGGTCCGACACGATCAGCGCGCTCAACGGCCGCGTCTGGGCCAGGCTGATCGTCGCGGTGTCATCGGCGGGCAGCCCATCGCCGCCATCGAGCTCGGCCCGCAGCAGCGTAATCCCCCGCGGCACCGTCCAGGTCAGCTCGGCCTCGCCCGCGGGCAGCAGGCTCACCAGGCGCGTATCCAACAGCTGGTCATCGCCAAAGAGGCGCAGCACCGTCCGCAGCGGCGCCTGGCCATAGTTCACGGCCCGGCCGTAGACGTGCACCGGCCCGACGGCGCCGCGCTGGCGGACCGCCAGGCTCACGAGCGCCCGGTTATCCAGGGGGCCACCCACGGACACCCACTCTGTCGAAAGCGCTGCCGGGCGGGCGGCCAGGTCCCCGCTGAGCGTGGCGGGCAGAGCCGCATCGGTCAGCACAACGATCCGGGCGCCCGCGCGGCCCTGGAGGGCGGCCTCGGCCAGGGAGAGGGCGCCGGCAAGGTCGCTGCCCGTGCCGCCGGCCGGCAGTGCATCGAGCGCGGCGAGCAGCCGGGCGGCGCCATCGGGGCCGGCCGTATCGACCAGGCGGGGCCGGGGGCCGGCGGCGACTAGCGTCACCGTCTCGCGGGCGCCCATCCCGCCGATGATCGCGCGGGCCCGGGCCCGCGCCGCATCCAGGCGCGTCCCGCCGATGCCCGCCGCCGGGGCGGCCATACTCGTCGAGGTGTCGATCACCACCGCCGTATGGCCCGGCTGCCCAAAGAGCGACAGGCTCCACTGCGGGCGGGCCAGCGCCACAGCGATGAGGGCCGCGGCCAGCAGGTGCAGCAGCAGCAGCATGGTCAGGGGCAGACGCCTGCGGCG
>JAAXUL010001341.1 GCA_013336035.1 Chloroflexales bacterium | reverse complement strand
GAACTGCTGGAGGTCGACCGGCTCGAGGTGCAGCTCGTGGGCCTTCACGGCGCGGCCGTCGGAGGCCAGAGGAAAGTAGCGGTTATCGTCGAGGACGACGCTCTGGGCGGCCCGGTCCTCGAACTGCAGCTCGAAGGGGCCGACGCCGATCACATCGCCATCGACCAGGGGCTCCTCTTTGACCCGCAGGCGGTTGACGGTGACACCGTTGCGGCTCTCGAGGTCGATCAGCCAGACCTGGAGGCCGCGCAGCTCGACGCGGGCATGCTTGCGCGAGACAATCGCGTGGTTGAGGACGATCTCGTTATCAAGCTGGCGCCCAATCGTCAGGCCACGCTCGGTGATGGCAAAGGCGCGCTGCTCGCCGTTAACAGTGACATTTAGGCGGGCCATTGACTGCTCCGGGGTGATGGGGCGACCGGAAGATACGACCGGCCGTAGGGTCAAACGAGCGTGCGCCGTCTATTTTGCCGCGGTCGCCGGCCTATGATAGCACCCACCACAGGGTAGGGCAAGCCTGGCGAGGCCTACTATTGCCCATCGGAATGAGGAGAACGCGGGCCCTAGGCGAGCACCTCGCCCCACAGGATCTCGGCCACCTTGCTAGAGACAGTGAGCGACTCGCCGGGGCGCGTCAGGGTGACGCCAGAGGTAGGCGAGATGTCGCCGACGATGAAGGATGCGCCTGGCACCAGGTCGTTGCGCTGGAGGTAGCAGATGAGGTCGGTGTCCTCTTCGGCCTCCTCGACGATGCGCTTGACCACAAAGGTGGACCCAGGGGTGGCCTGGTCGAGCCGGGTCGAGCCGTCGTAGCCTTCGGCGTTGCCGGGGATGGGGTTGCCGTGGGGGCAGGTGGGCGAGGCCCCGACCAGGCTGATGATGCGGGCCTCCATGACCGGCGAGAGGGCATACTCGAGGCGCACGGCCTCCTCGTGGATGAGATGCCAGGGTATGCCCATGACATCGACCAGGAAGCGCTCGAGGATGCGGTGGCGGCGCACCATCGCCTCGGCGAGGGTGAAGCCCTCGGGGGTGAAGCGGATCTCGCCGCGGGCGTCGCGGGTGATCAGCTTCTTCTTATCCTCGAGCTGCTGGAGCACGTGGGTGACGGTGGGCGGCTGCACGCCCATCCAGCGGGCGAGGCGCGCGGCGATCACTGGCTCACTGCGGGCCGCCAGGTAGTAGATCACCTCGAGGTACTCGCGCTCTTTAGCGGTGGGGCCCTCCTCGCCGGCGTGGTGGCGCCGGCGGGGGTGGTCGCTTCTGGCGCGCCCTGATTCAGTCACAGGCTGCCCCCACTGATATTCGAAAAAACGTTTCAGGGACATTATAGCCCGGCGCGGCCACAGCGGCAACGGCAACAGGGTCTGTGCTATAATCGCCAGAGATGACTGGATCGGAAACACACGCCATGCAGCGACTCGAGACGCGCACCGGGCAGTTTGGCCTGGTGGGCGGCATCAGGCAAGAGCAGAGTGATCTGGTGACCGTAGTCGAGCCTGCCTCTCCGTTCGCCCCCGAGGCGCGCAAGGGCAAGCTCTACATGGTGGCTGAGGCCAACGAGGGCGCGCCCCGCGCCGCCGCCGCATGCCAGCTTGTCGCCCGCGCCGCCCAACGCGCCTTCTACGAGGACACGTCGTTTAGCGTCACCGCGGCCCTGCGGGCGGCGATCAGGGCGGCCAACAAGGCCCTCTACGAGCAGAACTTCAACCTCGCAGCCCAACAGCGGGCCCACGTTGGCCTAACCTGCGTCGTCATGCGTGACGGCGACCTCTTTGTGGCCCAGGTTCAGCCGGCGCAGGCCTATCTGCGCAGCGAGGGCCGCATACGGGCGCTGCCCGCCCACCCCTCGTGGGACCCGGCCCACGTCAGCGCGGCGCCCTTCGCGCGGGCCAGCGCCCTGGGGGTCAGCCTCTTTATCGAGCCCGAGCTGTACCGCAGCACCATGACGCCCGGCGACGGCGCGATCCTCTGCTCGAGCAATTTTTCACACCTGCTCGGCCGGCCCGAGGTCGAGGCCGCCCTGCGCCAGGATGACCCGGCATATATCATCGAGCGGCTCCACCAGGCCGCCGCAGCCCAGGGCCTCGGCGAGGCCCACGCCCTGGCCTTCACGGTCGTGCCAGCCCTCAGCCCGGCTGCCCGCGAGGCCCCGCTCAGCCCGGCCGGCGGGTTAGTGATCGTCGGCTCCACGGATCACGATTCCGTTCGCGACATTCTCGACCGCATTCTTGAAGGCGAAGGGAACAACGTGATTCGCTTCCCCGGCCCCAGCTTGCGGCGCCCGCGGCCGTGACGGCCCGAGTGCGACCTCACGAGCAGCGCAACGGACCT
>JAAXUL010000504.1 GCA_013336035.1 Chloroflexales bacterium | reverse complement strand
GGACGAGCCAGCTCCCGATCTCGGTGCCGTCCGCGGCCCGGGCCGTCAGCCGATCGACGACGCCGGGGGCGTCGATCCCCCGCTCGTCGATGCCGTTCGGCAGGACCTCCGGCACCTGGTCCTCCGTTCGTGCGTCGAAGCGAACAATTCGCGGCGGCGCACCGACGGTGGACCACAAGGCGTAGACGGCGCTTCCGTCGGGCGTCGGGCACAGGTCCGACAGGGCGCCCGCGGCGCTCAGGCAGAGCGGGTAGAAAAACGCGTAGATCGGCTCGTCGATCGTCTGAAAGGGCAGCTCCTCGACCTGGTCGTAGCCCAGCGCGGCGAGCGCGGCGCGGATATACTCCCGCGCCCGCGCTTCCTCGGCGTGGCCGGGCGGGCGCGGCCCGATCTCGTCGGCCAGAGCGCGGATGTGGGACATTAGGGCGTCGGCGGCGAGGGGGTCGTGCATAAGACCTCCTATTGTATAGATGCAGTGCTTCATCAAGCAGGCCATCGGCGCGACAGGCTCGCTGGCCCACTCAGGGGCGGATGACTGTGCCGGTTCTCACCACCTCGAACGCGCTGCCCGGCACTCCCTTGAGCTGATCTAGATCCTCATCGTCCCAGCGCGCGTCCCTAGCGCCGCTGATGTACCAGCTGGTGCCATTGTCGGCCACGATCATGCCGTAGCGCCGCAGCGCCTCGAGGATCACCCGAGCCTGGCCGCCGAAGCCCGAGATATCGTAGCCGGCCCTCAGGCGCAGGCGCAGGCCCATCGGCGGGTAGCCGGGGTCGTCCGTGGCGCCCGCGGCGTGAGTGGCGGGGTGGATGTAGGCCCGCTGCGAGCGCCAGACGGTGAAGCGCAGCGCGTGGCGGATCGCGCCCGCGGCCACCTCGTCGTAGCGGGCCAGGCCGGGCAGGATGGGCAGCCCGGCCGCGTCGGCCGAGGTCCAGCCCTCTGGGCGCAGCGCGTTCGAGCCCAGATCCCACACCGCGCCCGAGCCGGCCTCCCATCCCGCGCCGCTGTAGCGTGCGTGGTACAGCTCGTAGAGCCTGCACTCGCCCTGGCGGACCACCAGCACATGGCGGTCACTGCCGGCCTCGACCGGCGCGCTCGCGGGGATAGGGTACGGGCCTGGGTCACTCTCGTCGCCGTACTCGACGAAGCTGATCGGCACGAGCGGCTGGGTGGGCGGCACAATCAGGTAGGGGATGCCATAGTCGGGGCTCGCGCCGAAGTCGGGGTGGAGGAAACTATCGCCCCCGGCGCTGATCGCGGCGATGTAGGCGTCCGAGCCTGGGTCCACGGGGTCGGCCGAGACGTCGCGGTTCCATGCGTTGTCCGCGGGGAAGACGGCGCAGCCGCCCAGCGTGGGCCCCCCTGGCGAGCGGTGGACCAGCGGCAGGTAGACCGCTCGGCCGCCCTGGGCGAGGGCGGCCCCGCCGGCGACGAGCGCCAGCGCGCAGCAGAGTAGCAGTGATCGGCGGAGCATAGGGCCCTCCGGATCAGACGAGCGGCCGCATCTGGTGCTCTGGCGCCGACAGCAGATCGGCGTAGAGGTCCATAGTCTTGCGGGCGACCACGGGCCAGTGGAAGGTGCTGACCACGATCCGCACGCTCTCCTCGCCCCAGGCGGGCCAGCGCTCGCGCTGGGCCAGGGCCAGGCGCAGCTTCACTACCAGGTCGTCCACATCGCCGGGGCGTATCAGGTAGCCATTGCGGCCGTCGAAGACCTTATCGGGGATGCCGCCAGCCGCCGAGGCGACCATCGGCTTGCGGTGGATCATCCCCTCTAGCGTGACCAGGCTGCTTCCTTCGTACAGGGTCGGGTGGACGACCAGGTCCACCTCCTCGTAGAGGCTGTGCAGCTCATCATCGTCGAGGCGGCCGACGAAAGTGACGTGCTCGGCGACGCCGGCCTGGCGGGCCAGGGTCTCGAGGGCGGCGCGCTCTTTGCCGTTGCCCACCAGCAGCCAGCGCCAGCGGGGCGGCAGATCGCCGGCGAGGCGGGCCAGGGCCTCGATCAGCACGTGGAAGCCCTTGTTGCGCTCGAGGCGGCCCACGCTCATCAGCGCCAGGTCGGCCTGGTCGAGCCCCAGGCGGGCGCGCAGATCGGCCCGCAGCGCGGGGCGCACATAGCCCAGGCACTCGTCCACATCGATCGCCGAGGGGATAACGGCGACGCGGCGCGGGTCAACCCCCAGGTAGCGGGGCAGATCGTCCTGCGTGCAGGCGTCGGTGGCGATGGCGCGGTCGGCGCAGCGGTGGCCGTAGGCGTAGAGCGCCCGGAAGGGGGCGTAGGCCAGCCACTTGCGCCGGTCAGGGGTGCGAAACTCCTCCATGCCGTGCGGGTTGGCGACAAAGGGCACCCGCCGCAGCAGCGGGTCGCGCACCCTGATCGCGCCGTAGCCGGTGGCGCAGAGGCCCTGGCTGTGGACGATGTCGAAGGCGCCACGGCGCGCGGCGGCGGCGGCGGCGCGCCCGAGCTGCCATGTGTACCATGGGTAGTTGATCTGGCGCCCGAGGATGCCGTTCGGCGGCAGGGCGGGCGAGGTGTAGTCGTAGCGCAGGTAGACGATGTGGTCGAGGCCCTGGGTCACGGCGCTGGTCGGGGCGTCGTCGGCGGTGCGCCGCGCCTCATCGACCTGCTGCACGAAGAGCGTGACGGCGGCGCCCAGCTTTGTCAGGTGGGTGACCAGGTGGAAGACGTGGCGCTCGATCCCGCCGTAGCCGTGGATGGGGAAGACCACGCGGGCCAGCATCGCGACCCTGATGTGGCGCGTCTCGCGCAAGGGTTTGGCGCTCATAGGCGCAATGATACCACGAGGGGCGTGCCCTCGTGCCCACTACGCGGCTCGGGGCGCAGCCCCGCAGCGGGGGCGCCCCGCGCCCCTATAGCCCCAGCACCGCCCGGATCGCGATGCGGTCGCGGTAGAACAGGAGTTTGCGCACCAGGAAGTAGACTCGCCTGTAGAGGCGCCCCTGGCGCACGAAGTCGTAGTCGACCAGGGTCACGGGCCGTGCCAGGTCGCCCGTCCGCATCAGGTTATGCGAGCGCAGCAGCGTCCGCTCGACCAGGAAGCTCCACAGGCGCCGTGGCAGATTCAGCGGCGAGCGGTTACGCCGGCGCTCCTCTTTGCTCGCGCTGGTGCGCCCGTAGAGATCGGGCATACTGCCCGTCTCGCGGTACATCGCCTCAGCCCGCCTGATGATCGTCAGCAGGTGCCTGCCCAGCCACCGCCGCTCCTCGGGCGTCATCGACCGGTAGTCGAGGTCGGCGAGGGCCCGTGCGTCGCGCAGGAAGGGCTGCAGCACCAGGATCTGCACCCGCCCGCTGCTCTCGCGGGCCAGCAGGTAGTAGCTCGGGATAGCGTAGCCGGGGCCGAGGCAGCTCGCGAACGCCTCGGCCGCGTCGCGCATCTGGCGCGCCTGAGCCAGGGCCGCGTCCCGGCTGCCGCCCAGCTCATGCTTAAGCTTGGCGACGTAGCGCCCATCGTCGCTGCGGTACACCTCGGTCTCGTTGCCGCCCGCCACCCGCTCGAGCGCCAGATCATAGTCGATGGGTGCAAAAACAACGTCAGTGTAGCGAGTCATGGCTCTACACCCTGGGGGCGCGCCCCGCATCGTTGCCCCGCCCGCGCGGGCGCTCTACGCTCTTTGACGAATGGCTGCTATCTGGGGTTGCAGCTCGCCTGCGCGAGCGCTGGCTAGCGTGCATAGAGCTGCGTGATCAGGGTCGTGTGCGGCGCCGCGGCTGTCCTCAGGCGCACCGTAATGCGGGCCACCGGGCCTGTGGGATCATTGCTGCGCAGCTCGATAACGCCGCTGCGTGGGTCTGTGAACGGACGCGGCGACACCCAGCGCACCGCCACCGGCACGCTCGCCGTGGCGCTCGGCCCGATGCTCCCCCCCAGGCTGTTCAGGCGCATCCAGATACTCCCCGGGACCTGCGGTCGCAGCTCGATCGTCAGCCCGTCGGCGAGGGGCAGGTTGGCCTTGCAGCCCATAGCCTGCACGTCGGCCGCCGTATGCTGAAGCCCGAAGCTTGGCATCTCGCCGGGTGGGATGGCCCCGACAGCCCTATAGCGCAGGCTGATCCGGCCGTCGGGCATAAGCAGCGCCTGGAAGCTGAGCCGCTGGCTCGCGTCGCTAAAGAGGGGCACCTGCTCCCAGCTTACCAGCAGGCCCTCGGGCAGCGAGGCGTAGCTCACCCGGGCGCCGGGCTGGCTCGGGTCCAGGTCTACCCGCAGGGGCGCGATCGCCGGCCCGGGTGACTCAGGCAAGGGCAGGCAGGTCTTGGCAAAGCTTATATCGCCTGCTGGCAAAGGCAAGAGGGCGATCACGCCATTGGCCGAGATCGTGATCTGGCTGTAGCTGCTCTGGTAGAAGGGGAAGCTGAAGCCGATTGGCAGCGGCCCTGTCGTGCCGTCGTCTGCGAGCACCACTGTCGTCGCTTCGGGGGGCGGGTCGGTCCACGTGGCGGCCGGGCCATCGGCCTCGTCGCTGCGCCAGACCCCATAGCGCTCGGCCGGCAGGCTGAGCGTGTAGGTCAGGGGCTGCGAGCCCAGGTTGCCGATGGGCAGCAGCAGCGTCGTCTGCTCGCCGTAGTCTAGATCGATGCTTCGGGGCGTCGTGTCTATCACCAGGTGAGGCTGGTCCGCCTCTAGCCTGAAGTCCAGCGTGGCCCGCGCGCCGGCGGTGAGCGTGACTGCCGCCGTGGCGCTCTGGTGGTCGCGGGCGCTGGCACTCAGGCTATAGGGCTCGGCGCTGGGCGGTAGGGTCAGGCTGTAGCGGCCCTGTGAGTCGGCCTGCAGCGAGGCTCCGCCAGCGACGCGCACAGTGGCTTCCAGGGGCGCCCCATCGGCGGCGCGCGTCACCTGGCCGCTGACGACCGCGTGGCTCGGATCTGGGGGCACGTGCATAGTCACCAGTACCACCGCGGGGGGCAGGCTCAGGTCGGGGCCGTGGATCAGCACGTGGGCCTGGTAGACGCCCGGGCCGGGCACCATGCGCGCATCGACAGTGAGGCTGAGCCCGGCGCTGCTGCCAGGGGCGATAGTGGCCGGCTGGTCGCCCGGCAGATTGAGCCAGGGCACATCGACGGTGGCGCGGGCAAGGGCCGCGTACACATCGAGGCGACCATAGCCATAGATGCTGTTGGGCGCTGTCGTAGGCTTGCAGGCGGCGTGGGCGGCGTCCATATAGCGGCTGTCGCCAGTCACCGCCATAGCCGTGTCGGTGAGGGTCGCGTAGGTGGCAGCATAGTTGCCGATCAGGGCCGGGTTGGCCGACCAGAGCAGGGCCACGGCCCCGGCGATGTGGGGTGTCGCCATCGAGGTGCCGCTGTTGGTGCCGTAGAGCCGCTGGTCGGCCAGGGTCGAGTAGATGCTCTGGCCAGGCGCCACCAGGTCGGGCTTGAGCCGCCCGTCGAGCGTGGGGCCGATGCTGCTGAAGCTGGCCAGGCGGTCGGCATTGTCGGTCGCGCCCACCGCGGTCACCTGGGCGTAGTCGCCGGGCGACTGGATGGTGCCGCAGCTAGTCAGGCTGCCGGCGTTGCCGGCGGCGAAGACCGGGTAGATCCCGGCGGCCCGCCAGGCGCTCACGTAGCCGCTGTACCAGGTGGCGTTCTGGCCCGCCGTCCACGAGTTGTTGATCACATGGGGGCGCAGGTCTGGGCGCGGGTTCTCGCCCGCCAGGTTGGTCGGGGCGAGCATCCACTGCGCGGCCAGGATCAGGTTGAGCTCGCTACACTCGCGGGCCGAGCACGCCCGTACCGCGATCCAGCGGGACCCTGGGGCCACGCCCACGGCGGGCTGGGCGGCCGAGAGGCCGCGGGCGACCATGGTGCCCATCGTATGGGTGCCGTGGTTGCCCGAGTCGACGGGCGCCGGCTGGTTGCCGTAGGCGTCGTACCAGTTGTAGTCGTGGTGCACCCCGTCGGGCCCGCTGCCGCGGTACTGGGCGATCAGGGCCGGGTGGTCGAAGCGCACACCGCTATCGATATTAGCGACAGTGATGCCCTCACCGCGCACGCCGAAGTCGGCCCATGTTCGGCCGGCGCCGATACGGGCGATATTCCAGCAGACGAGGTCGGCTTCGGCGGCGCACGCCGCAGGGCTGGCCTGGGCGGGCGCGCTCGCGGGCGGGGCCTCGAGCACAGCGACCCGCCCGGCCCGCAGCTCGGCCAACCGCTCGTGGG
>JAAXUL010000503.1 GCA_013336035.1 Chloroflexales bacterium | reverse complement strand
GTGAAGATTATCGCGGAGCTGGCGAGCCGCCATGCCGGCGAGGTCATCGTCGTCGGCACCCACGGCAACCTGCTGGCGCTCATCCTCCAGCACTTCCAGCCGGGCGTCGACTACGCCTTCTGGCGCCAGCTCACCATGCCCGACATCTACGCGCTGACCCTGCGCGACGGCGAACCTCCTGTGGTCGCGCGGCTCTGGGATGCCGGCGACCGCTTCATGCCGGAGGCGTCCCCACGAAGCGAGGAGTCGGCAGGAGAAAGCGAGGCTGGTGATGGAGCGTAGCGAGCGTGTACGGGCCCTGGAGCGCGCAGCGTTCAAGATCGGCAATACCTACGTGATAGTGCCACTGCTCCGGGCGGGCCTGGGGCACCTCATCAGCAGCCCCTTGACCGGGTACTTCCTGCTCCTGCGCACGACCGGGCGCAAGAGCGGCCTACCGCGCGACACGCCGCTCAACTACGCCATCGATGGCGGCGCCGTGATCTGCCTGGCGGGGTTTGGGGTGCAGGCCCACTGGCTGCAGAACATCTGCAGCGACCCGCACGTCCACGTGCGCCTCCCGGACCACCAGGGCGAGGGCGTCGCGACGCTCGTAGCCGACCGGGCCGAGGCGCGGCGACTGGCTGTCGCCGTGGCCCGCAACTGCGGCTTCGCCCTGGTCTTCGAGCACCCGCGCTGCCTGCTGATGTCCGACGCGCAGCTCGCGACCCGGCTGGACGGCCGCCCGGTGGTGCGGATCGAGCTCCAGAGTGGGCCAGTTGTCGCCGGCCCCTACGACCCCGGCGGCAGCGGCTGGGTGCTCCCGATGCTCGGGCAGCTCGTCGCGCTGCTCCTGCTCGCCCGCTGGCTCGGGCGGCGCACCGGTCGTGGGCCTTGGTCGGGGCGAGCCGAGCGCTAGCAGCCGCCGATACTGGCCGTCCGGTATCAGTCGCCCGGCGGTTCTGCGGCTACGTCGTTTCCCTGATCATTGCTCGGGAGCGATCACGCCAGCGGCACGCCAGGAGCTGCCAGCGCAGCCGCGTGAAGCCGCGCCCGGCGAGGGCCGCGTTGCTGCGCTCAGTGAGGAGTTCGTCCACCCGCTTCAGCCAGGAGCCGATCGGAAGCTGCCGCCCCTGCTGCGGTTGTGTCATCCCTGAACCCCTTCCCGCTCAGCCTTTGACATAGGACAGCTTCTCGGCCACGAGCCCGTCACGGACCTCGTAGATGTCCACGCCTCGGACGTGAGCATCAGCCTCTGACGACCAGGTGTAGCGCCAGCGCAGCACGGCGCGCGGCCCGCTCGCGAACAGCTCCTCGACCACGAAGTGGGCGGCCGGCGCGTCGCGGAAGAGCTGCTCCCAGCAGGCGCGCACCTCGGCCTGCCCGACGTGTCGGGCGCCATCGGGTGGCGGGAAGGTGTTCTCGAACACGCAGTCCCGGGTCATCAGGGCCATGAGCGCGGCGACGTCGTGGCGGTTGAAGGCCTCGTGAAACTGCTCCACGACGCGGAGCGTGGATTCGGCTGCCAGGTCATTGCCGGGAAGTTCCATGACTGCATTCCTGCTCACGCGGCTTGCCCGCAGGCGCTTCGGGGCCACCAGATCCCACGCGGTCTCGATGTACAGCCGCAGCTCCTCATCGTCGATGGCGCCGAGGCTGATCCCGACCCATACCCGGCTGCCCACGTACGGCGGCCGGAAGAACGTCGCCGGCCTCGTCGCGACCAGCGCCTCCTAGGCGCCTGGGGGCGCCGGCAGCCACACGGCGACCCTCCCATCACCGTGGTGGTTGTCGGCGGCCATCCCCGCGATCCTCGAGACCGTCATGGCCGCCCCGGATCTGCCCGGCTGGCACATCTACGTGTTTGGCTCGCCGTCGTGGCTCAGCGCGGAGGTTCCCACCGACGGTCTGCCCGCGAGGGGGCACCGTGCGCCTTGCGGGCCGCGACCAGCCAGTGACCATCTTTTGCGGGACCTCGGAGTCCAAGGTGAACGATACGGGAGCAGTTCGCCATCCTGGGAGCCGTTCACTTGTATGGGAAGCCGTGGCCCGACCCGCCGTTCCGGTGGTGGATCTATCCGCCCATGCCCCCGAAGCCGACCCAGAACACGCTCGTCCCGGCCAATCTGCTGACTCGTGGACGGAAGCAGCTCTAGCGGATGCCACGGGACTAGGAGCTGCGAGACACAGCGCCGACATCTTCTCGATAGGCCCGCCTGCGTCAAGCCCCAACTGAGATGGCCGAACACGACCCCCGCTGGCGATCCAGTGGGGGTGTCCTTGTTTTCTCACGCAAACCAGTGCCTCTCTCTGCTCGGCCGCCGTGTCGCTCTTGGACGGCAAGGCAGCGCCACAAGGACATGCTTCGCTCACATTGACGGGCCGGCAGGCCCACCGGCCGGCGACAGAGCGAGCAGCCCCCGCACCGCCGCGATGATCTGTGCGGGCGGCGCGAAGGGCTCGTTGTCGATGACCAGCTCGTAGGGCAACCGGAGCGCGAGCGAGCGGGCGTTGATCTGCCCGATCAGCTCCTCCTGCACCGGGATGTGGGCCGACTGATCGCGGGCGCGGATGCGTGCCAGGCACATCTCAGGGGGAGCATAGACCTGGACCAGCCGCACCCGGCTGAAGCGGGCCAGGGCCTGGAGGTACGTGTCCAGATCATCAAAGGCGCCCGTCGTGTCGAGGGTGAGGGCTTGCGCCGCCCGAGCCTGCGCCTCCGTCGCCGCCACAATGGCCCCGAGGCTCTCCGCCACGGTGGGCACCCGGCCGGAGGCCCGGAGCTGGAGCACCACGGCCTCGGGGCGGACGTAGGGAACGCCCAGCTCGCGCTCCAGGAGCTCCCCGATGAAGGATTTGCCGCTCCCCTTGGGCCCGACCAGCAGCAGCAGGTTGGGGCGCGGCGCGGAGGCCCTTGCCGCGGCGTCAGCTCGTGCGCTCATGGTTGCTGCTCCGTGCGGTATCAGCCGTACTGCCCGGCGGTGCATTGTTGATCAGTCGCCTCCCAGATCAGCACCTGCGTCAGGCCGCGAACATTGTTCAGCGGCGTTGCTCTCGCACATCAAGCAGATCAGGAGGTCTGCGTCCTGCCTCCCGCCTCAGCCTGGGCCAGGTGGGCCGCAAGCATTGCCGTGGTCGCGTCGGGGTACTGGATCGGCAGGCCGTGCGACGCCTGCGCGATCTCGATGTAGCGAGCCCCTCGGATACCGGCGGCCAGGGCGCGGCCCAGGGCCGGGGGCGCAATGGGGTCGTGGGCCGCGCTGACCACGAGGGTGGGCAGCCCCGCCAGCTCACCGAGCCGCCCCGTGGCGTCGTAGGCCCGCATCGCCGCGAGCTGTGCGCCCTGCACCGCCGGCGCCACGCCAAGGTCCCGGTCGAACACCGCTGCCAGCTGCGCCGCCGAGGGTGGGTGATTGGTCGGCGCTGCCGGTGACCCGGTGCAGGATAGTCGCCGGTAGGTCCGAGAAAAGTGAGGTCTCAATCATATGCGGAGTATAGCAGAGCCGTCATCGGGCCTGCGGACGAGCTCACGCGCCCGTGAGAACTGAGCAAGCGCGTGCGGCTTGCTCTGGCAGAAGACTCCCTCGGCCACCGCCCATCATCGCTCGTTTGTGCTATAGTGAAGCCATCACCGAGCGACGAACCACCGAAGGAAGGAGCGAGCCATGGCCCGATCCGTTGCGACCTTTCTGATGTTCGACGGCGTCGCCGAGAAGGCGCTGAACCTCTACGTGTCCCTGTTCGCGGGCTCGACCATCACGAGCCTGCTGCGCTATGGCTCGGGCGAGCAGGGCCCCGAGGGCAAGATCAAGCGCGCTAATGTTACCCTGGCGCAGCACCAGCTGATCTTCTTCGACAGCCCGATCCAGCACGCCTTCACCTTCGAGTCGGCAGCCGCTCGCTGGTGATGGAGCGTCGGCTCGACGGATGACGCCACCGTCGCCGCGAGCGGCGGCCCCTGTATGCTCGCCCGCCGGGGTACAATGCAAGGGGCTGATTGTCTCAGACACGCGTTGTGGCGTCCACCGGCTGTCCATCACTATGACCACCACATGACCACCACGCGCACAATCATCCATGTAGACTTGGATCAGTTCTTCTGTGCGGTCGAGGAGCAGCGCGACCCGACGCTGAAGGGCAAGCCCTTCGCAGTGGGCGGGCGCCCGGAGGGGCGCGGCGTGGTGGCCTCGGCCTCCTACGCCGCCCGCGCCTTCGGCGTGCGCTCGGCGATGCCGATGGCCCACGCCGTGCGCCTCTGCCCCGAGCTGATCGTCGTGCGCCCAACCTTCCCCGCGTACCGCGCCGCATCGCAGCAGGTCATGGAGCGGCTCTACGCGCTCACCGACCTGGTCGAGCAGATCTCGATCGATGAGGCGTTTTTGGACGTCACCGCCCTCGGGGAAAGGGGCGAGCAGGTGGCGCAGCGGCTTCAGGCGCTGATCCGCACGGAGCTCGGCCTTTCCTGCTCGCTCGGCGTGGCCGCGAACAAGCTCGTCGCAAAGATTGCCACCGACGTCGGCAAGGGCATGGCCCGCAGCGGCGCCATCCCGAGTGCGATCTGTGTCGTACCGCCCAGCGAAGAGGCGTTCTTCCTGTCTCCGCTACCCGCCTCGGCGTTGTGGGGTGTGGGCCCAAAGACGGCCGAGAAGCTCGCCGGGATGGGCATCCTTACCATCGGCGACATCGCGGCTTGGCCGCAGGAAGATCTGGTTCGCCGCTTCGGCCAGCACGGCGAGGACTTGGCCCACCACGCGCGAGGGATTGACGACCGGCCAATCGTTACGGAGCGCGAGGCCAAGTCGATCTCGCAGGAGACCACCTTCGCCCACGACGTGCGCGACCGAGACCGTCTCGAGCAAACCCTGCGCGTCCAGGCGGCCGAGGTGGCCGCCAAGCTCCAGCGCAAGGGGCTGATGGGCGCCTCGGTCAAGCTCAAGATCCGCTGGCCCGACTTCACCACGCCGACGCGCCAGCTCACGCTGCCCCAGCCAACCGACGAGGCCGAGGTGATCACCGAGGCCGCGCTGCGCCTGTTCACCCAGACCTGGCCCGAGCGCCAGCCGGTGCGGCTGATCGGCGTGGGCGTGAGCGGGCTCGGCACCCCGCCACGGCAGCTGAGCCTGTGGGACGCGCCCTCGCCGGAGGAGCAGGTGCGCCAGGCGAAGCTACGCGAGGCGCTCGCGGCGGTGCAGGCTCGCTTCGGGGCCGGCCTCGTGCGGCGCGGAAGTGAGCTGGGCGAGGAGGAGCGTTAGAGGCAGGACTCTCGCCGTATGCCGCCCTGACGCGCCAGCTCAACTCCTTCGGGGGCGAGGTGGAGCACCCCGAGCCCGGCGAGATCATCTTCGCCGATGGAGCGCGGAAGGTCCACGCCCGCCGCTGGACCTTCCGCCAGAGCAAACACTCGACGGTCAGCGACACGACCCGGCGGGCGCTCATTGTCAGCGAGGGGCTGCACGCGAGCGCCGCGGCCGACGTCGCCGCGCTGCTCGACACGCTGGAGGCTGAGCTGCGGGAAGCCGGCTTCCCGCCCTCGCGGCGGGCGATCCTGACGGCTGAGGCGCCGCGCTGGGACAGGTTCGCTGGGTCTGCTTCGATAGTGGAGAGGACCGGTGTGAGTTCGGCGAAGGCGGCCCGGGGCGCGAAGGGATAGAGCAGGGTGATGTGGGGCATCTAGCGACGCGCGTTGCGGTCGTGCCGCTGGCGGATGGCCTGGATGGGAGGCCAGACGTCCGGGGGCGGGACGAGGACAACGGCGGTAGTATCTGTCTTCGCGCTCACGTTCATCCCTCGGGTCTCGCCGCAACCGCAGCGTAGAGCACGCGCCCCGACGACGGGGAGTGGCGCGTGCCGACCTGTGCCGGTGCCTGGAAGCCGGCCTCCTGGGCGAGCGATGCGAAGCGCGAAAAGGGGAGCGGGTGCGGCACCCAGGGGATAGGAAACCTCTGCTCGTACTCGACCACCAGCAGCCGCCCGCCGGGGCGGAGCGCCACGCGGAGCCGCCCGAGCAGCCCGACCTGGTCGCGCACGAAGTGGAGCAGGTTCGCGGCGAGTATACCGTCGAGCGGCGCCAGGCCGAGGGGGCGAAGCACGTCAGCCTGGCGCGGGAAGATGGTTGCCGCCGGCGGATCGTCGCGGAGGCGCCGCTCCTGCGCGGCGACGGCGCGGGCGTCGCGGTCGAGGGCGTAGATCGTCGCCGCCGGGCCGA
>JAAXUL010001340.1 GCA_013336035.1 Chloroflexales bacterium | reverse complement strand
GCCCTGACCGCCCTGGCGATGCCCGGCGATCGTGAGCGCTGCCTGGAGGCCGGCGCCAATGCCTACCTTGCCAGGCCGGTCAGCCTGCGCACACTGCGGGCGACGATTACCGCTCACCACCAGCCCGGTGGGGAGCCGCACGGTGACCCTCAGGGGGATGGCACGTAGGCCACGCTGATTCGATCGTCCGGGGAAACCTGGCGCCCTGTGCGATACTCCTCCCAACATCCCCAATCTGGGCACGAACACCACGCCAGTTGCAGCCCGCGTCCCGCGGTGCGCTGCCGCTGCGCAAGCTGCCACCAGGCGAGCGCTTCGCCTCCACAGCGCGTCCCCTGCACGCCGGTCGCACCGTTGGCGGTGGTCGTTCGCCTCTAGCGCGAGCCATCGATGCGCGTGCTTATTGCCGAAGCTGACCTCAGCGCTGCCCGCGCGCTGGCCGCCACCGTCGCGGCGCTCGGCCACGTCGTCACCGGCCTGGTCGAATCCGCTGCGGAGGCGCTTACCGTGGCGGCGCAGACGCACCCTGACCTGGTGCTGATGAATGTGCATCTCACCGGTCCCATCGATGCCCGTCAGGCGGCGGAAGCTGCGTGCCTGGCGCGCCTCGTGGCCATCGCGCAGTCACTGGGCTAGGTTCCGCCAGCGGCACAGTGCTGGGCCACCAGCTGTTGCAGGTGGACGAGATCGACCGGCTTCTGGAGGTAGGCCGCGGCGGCGAGCGCCTCTGGCCCGGCATGTCGCTCGGGGCGGGCTGAGAGCACAATGACCGGGATAGGCGCCAGCCCCGGGTCGGCCAGCTGAGCCTGGCGGAACTCCCAGCCGTTCATCACCGGCATCATCAGGTCGAGCAGGATCAGGCACGGCGGCAGCGCCTGCTGGCGCAGCGTGTCCAACGCCTCCTGGCCGTGGGCGGCGCTGAGCGCGACCAAGCCGGTGTCCTCGATCAGCTCGGTCAGCAGGGCCCGGATGGCATCATCATCATCCACGATCAGCACCTGAGGCGGGGTGGGGGATCCTGGCTGCATCGCTGGTGTGCCTTTCATGCCTGGCTACATGGTGCCCAGGTCGAAACGATATTATCCCGCTCCATACGGAAGCGTGATGGTGAAGGTACTCCCCTGGCCCTCGCGACTGGACACCGCGACCTGGCCACCGTGGAGAGTCACAATCTCGTGGACGACGTAGAGCCCAATGCCCACGCCGCTAATATGGTCGGCATCGACATTCCCCGCCCGGTAGAAGCGCTCCCAGAGATGGGGCAGATCGGCGGCAGGGATGCCGATTCCCTCGTCGGTGACCGTAATCTGCACCGTCTGTGCCTGCGCCGTGAGGGTCACGGTGATCGTGCCCCCATGGGGGCTGTACTTGACCGCATTCTCCAGCAGGTTGTGCAGCACCTGGGTGAGCCGCAGCTCGTCGCCGTGTAGCCAGACCGGTGCCGCCCCGCCCGTCACAACGAACTGGTGCCGGGAGCTCCCCGGCTGCACCTCGGCCACCGTGCGCTGCACGAGCGCGGTCAGGTCCACCGCGCCCAGGTCGAGCTGGAGCCGGCCCTGGGTGATGCGGCCCAGGTCGAGCAGCCGGGTGACCATGCGCTCCAGCCGCTGGCCCTGGGCCCACACGCGCTCCAGGCCGGCGCGGTCCCGCGCACTCAGGAGATCGCTCTGCTGCGCGCGCATGTGCAGCAGCTGGACCGATCCCAGCAGGGCGGCGAGCGGGGTCTTCAGCTCATGGGCCGCGATCGAGAGGAACTCCTCGCGCTGGCGCACCGCCGCCTCCGCCACGGTGCGGGCGTGGTGCTCGCCAGCGTAGAGGCGCGCCCGTTCCAGCGCCGCCGCGCCCTGCTGGGCTAGGGTCAGGAGGAAGGCCCGCTCCTCCTCGCTGAAGGCCCGCTCCTCGGCAAAGGTGATCCATAGCCCGCCGAGGGTTTGCCCAGTGACGCACAGCGGCATCGCTACCCGCGCCCCGGCCCCAAGCGCAGCCCGAAGCGCTTCCAGCCCCGGGTAGCGCGCGCGCAGCGCGGCCGGCGACTCGAGGTAGAGCGCCTGCCCCGACTGGACGCAATCGGCGAGCGGGGTGCCGGCATCGACCGGCGTCTGCTGCCAGCCGGCGCGCACCTCGGCGGGGTAGCCCGCCGCATGCACCAGGGTGAGCTGAGCGCCATCGTCCGAGCGCAGAGCCAGGGCGGCGCTCTGCGCCCCCAGGGCCGCCATCGTATGCTGCACCAGCACCGCGCCGACCTGCTCGGGGGTCAGGGCCTCGACCAGGGCGGCCGTCACCTGCTGGAGCTGGCGCAGCGCGGTTTCGGCCCGCTGCCGGGCGCTGATGTCGAG
>JAAXUL010000502.1 GCA_013336035.1 Chloroflexales bacterium | reverse complement strand
CATCGGCGCGGGCCAGGGCCAGGGCCGCGGCGCGCGCGGCCGCCCGCGCCCCCGTCGCGAAGTCGCTCACCCGCTCGGCGAAGATCGAGCGCCGCAGGGCCGCCTGCACGCGCAGCCCATCGTCGGCCAGGCGCTCGGCCAGGGCCTCGAGGGCCCGCACATCGGCGGCCTGCTCCTCGCGGCGGGCCAGCACATCGTAGACCCGCTCGCGCAGCAGCAGCAGCTCGAAGCGCCCGGCAAGGTCGTCGGGCGACATCAGCTCGAGGGCCCGGCTCAGATAGGGCAGGGCATCGCCGCTGGCGTAGAGGGCGGCGGCCTGCATGCCGGCCAGCCGGGTGAAACGCGCCTCACCCGCCCGGTCGCCCGCCAGGTGGTAGTGGTAGGCCAGCAGCGCATAGTAGGCGTCGATCCGCTCGGCGTGGTTCGCCTCGTACCAGGCCGCCACCGCCCCGTGGATCTCGGCCCGCTGGCCGAAGAGCAGCGTCTCGTAGGCCACACGGTGGGTGATACTGTGCTTAAAGATGTAGGTCCGCTCGGGCTCGGTCGCCTCGGGCAGGGTCAGGTCGCGGCGCGAGAGGCTCTCGAGATAGTCGATCAAAGCTGGCCGCTCGATCAGGGCATAGCGGCGCAGGGTGGCCAGCAGGGGCGTCTCGCCGAAGCTGCGCCCGATCACGGCGGCCACCTTCAAGAGCGACTGCTGCTCGGCGGGGAGGCGGTCGATGCGGGCCAGCACCAGCCCCTCGACAGTCTCGGGGAGCGGCGCCCGGCCCAGGGCAAGGTCCGGGCTGACGCGACAGTGCGCAGAGCCCTCGCCCTGAACCACCGTGATCAGGCCGCCGTCGCGCAGGTTATCGACCAGCTCCTCGACAAAGAAAGGGTTGCCGGCCGCGCGCTCGCGCAGCAGGGAGCCAAGGGCAGCGGGCAGGTGGCGCGGGTCGATCCCGAGGCGCCGGGCGGCCAGGGCGGCGGACGCCTCGTCGTCCAGGCCCTCGAGCAGCAGAGTCTCGGCATTGGGCAGGGCGTGCATAGCGGCGAGGTGGGCCGCAAAGGCCTCGTCCTCGGCGGCGGGCCGATGGACGAGGGCCAGCAGCAGGGGGGCGCCATCGCCATCATCCAGCAGCGCGCGGGCCACCCCGACCGTCAGCTGCCACGAGAGGCTATCGAGCCACTGGGCGTCCTCGAGCAGCAGCAGCAGCGGGACCTCGCGCAGCCGCTCGCGCAGCAGGGCGACGATCAGCCCGAGCAGGCTCTCCTGGCGCAGGCGCGCGTCGAGGGCCGCGGTGAGCGGCGTGTCGGCCAGGCCAAGGCGCAGCACATCATTGAGCAGGGGCGCGCGCTGGCTCAGGTGGGGGGCCATAGCGGCCACAGCCCGCTGGACGCGCTCGCGCAGCACGGCGGGGTCTTCGCGGTCATCAAGCTCAAAGAAGGCCACGATAATATCGCGCCAGGCCCGATAGGGTGTCTGCCGCTCATTGCTCAGGGCGGCGCCCTGGAGGGCCAGGCAGCCCGCCTGATCGGCCAGGCGGGCCATGGTGCCGGCCAGCAGCGACTTACCGACGCCAGCCTCGCCGGCGATCATGAGCGCCCCGCCGCGGCCCGCCCGCAGCTGCCCGAGGGCCGCGTCAAGCCGCGCCAGCTCGACGTCACGGCCAAGGAGAAGCTGCGCGGCGCCGTGGGCGACGGCGGGGCTGGCGGGCGCGGTCGGCGCAAATATCCGCACGGGGTCACGCTTGCCCTTAAGCCGCACTGGGGGCAGCTCGATGAAAGCCCAGCGGCGGCGGGCCGAGCGAAAGACCTCCTCGTCGCAGCGGATGCCCCCGGGAGGGGCCAGGCTCATCAGGCGGGCGGCCACATTGGTGGCGTCGCCGAGGACGCCGTAGGTGCGCCGGGTAGGGCCACCATAGTCGCCACAGTACATCTGACCGCGGGCGATGCCGATCCGCACCTGCTCGATAAAGCCGAGCTGGGGGGCGAGGGCGGCCAGATCGTGGGCGGCGGCGACAGCGTTCGACGCGGCGCTGGCCTGGGCGACGGGGGCGCCGAAGGCAAGGTAGAGGTAGCTGCCCTTATCGCCCATGGTCAGCTGGAGCAGGGCGCCCTCGTACGAGGCGGCCACCGCCTGCACGCGGCGCACGAAAGCATCGAGCCGGGCGGGGGCGTCCGCATCATCATCATAGTTGATGCCGCGGAAGCTGAGAAAGAGCGCCACGACCCGCCGCGAGTCAGCCAGTAAAGACCCATTAGCAGCCCCGGAGCCGCCCATAAGCCGACTGGCCACAACCTGCAGGAGCCAAGGGCGGGCCAGCGCCTCGACGGCAGGCGAGGCCGGCGGACGAGGCCAGGTGCTCGGCGCGACGGCGGCAGCCAGGACGGTGACACGCGCGGCGACGACACCAGTAGCGGCATCAGCGCGCCACTCGGCGACATAGACCGAGGAGGAGAGGGCGCGGGCGGTGGCCACATCGAGCAGCACCTCATCGCGGCAGGCCAGCCGCTCGATAGCGCTGAGCAGATCGAGGGTAGCGCCAGCGAGGACATCGAAGCGACAGAAGGCCGGGTCGCCGATCGCAAAGCGGCGGATGGGCCCGCCGGCCAGGGCGACCTTGACCCCGAGCGTCAGGGCGACGCCGTCAGGCAGCGCCACAGGCGCCAGATCGCGCATGCCCTGCTGCATCGCGAGAGCGGCGGCCAGGGCGCGCATGGCAGAGCCGCCCCGCGCCCGCCCGCCCGCATCACGATCATCGAACCAGCAGGTGATAGCGTCGCCGCTAAACGAGACGGCGACGCCAGCGAAGCGCTCGGCCTCGCCGACAAGAACAGCATAGACACGGTCAAGCTGGCGGGTCAGCTCCTCGGCGCCGCGCTGGGGGCCGAGCTGACGGGCAAGGTTTTCGGCCAGGGGTGTGAAGCCCGAGAGATCGGCGAAGAGCGCGACGCCATAGGCCCTGTCGGGCAGATCGCCGCCCGCCATGAGCGTGAGCAGGCGATCGATCGGGAGGTATGGGGTAAGCGGCATAGACAGACCTGTGCGCGTGCTTACCCCATTCTACCCTGATTGACCTTGGAGCACACAGACGAAACGCTACAGGCGACCCGCTAGTAAAGCCTTGGCAGCAGCAACCCGATGGGAACTTCTGGAGCCTTGCCCTAGTCGCGGCCGATCCCGGCCTCGGTGAGCAGGCGCACGATGCGCTCGATCCGGTTGAGGGCCCGAGCCAGGAGCAGCGCAAGGTCGGCGATGATCGCCTCGCTGAGGGCGGGGTTCTTGGCGATCTTGTCGCGCAGAGTCTGTAAGCTTCGTTCGGCCTCGTCGAGGGTCGCGACTGCCTGCACGAGGGCCTCCTCGGCCTCTTCACGCTGACGCGCCGCGACCTGAGGCCAGCGACCATTAATCGGCTTGCCGCGCGCCACGGAGAGGAAGCGCCTGACACGCTCGGTACGCGACAGCGCATCTGAGAGGTAGCGCTCGGTATCGGTGATCAGCACGAGGGCGAGGCCCTGGTTGGCGTTCACCTTCGCACGTGCGACATCTAGAGCCGTCTGAGCGCGCTGAAGCATCTGAGCCGCCTCATCGGCGGAGCGGATTGCCTCCTCACGCTCGCTCTCCACTTCGAATGGCCATCGCCGTGGTATCGTGGGCATAGATGTCCGGGTTCTTCAGCTCCCGCGCCGAGGTGTAGCTGAGCAGCTCCATCTGGCGGAACATGGCCTCGCCGATCTGCCACAGAATGATCGGCGTGCCCGAGGCGATAAAGCTGCGCCAGACAGTACCCTCGTACAGGCGCCAGTCGAGGTGCCGGGCCTTGCGCGCGGAGAGGGCGACAGGGACCAGGGAGATCAGCACACCGCCAGCTACCTCGGCCCAGGTGTGGTCCGGCTTGATCGGGAAGTGGCGCTCTAGGTAGCTGAGCGTTGCCGCGTACACCGATGCGAGGCCTAGCACTTGGAGCGGGACACTGACGGTCAGCCCGTCGGGGAGGGCCTCTTGCTGGCTGTTGTCACGAGACGCGGTCATTTCGGGTTCCTTTCGGTGTCTCGTCGGGTGTCATTATACACTGCCATTGCAGGTTTGTCTAGCAGATTGCGGGGCCAATCCGGATAAATTTTCGGTTACAGAGACTCCTACCTGGCGAGAAATAGGTCCCACGCGATAGGCACCTCCTGGTTGCTAGTGGGTGCCTGAAGGCCCCGGCAGGCGGCCTGGCCGGCGCCTTCACGCGCCCCGATTTTGACGTTTTTCCGCGAGATAGGTTATTCTAGTCACTGATACTACTATATGTAGTAACCAATTGCAACCCCTCGACTGTTAGTTTATCAAAACTTTTTCTAAACGGAACCCGCCATGTGGGGGGTTCACAAAAATTTAACTATCTGTTATAGTAGCACCCATTAACATCCCAAAAGCGACCCAGTTAGCGGCAAATCGCCGCCGACCAGCTGACCAGACAGCTCCCGGAACCGTCACGCCACGCTCAGCGGAGGTCGACTATGATGCTCATTGGAACATGGAGAATCTCGCTCGAGCGCAGCGGACGCCTCTCGCTCCCGCTGCCCTTCCGGCCCATCGTGGCCGACGGCCTCACCGTCACCCGCAGCTTCGACCGCTGCCTCCAGATCTTCCCCGCCGACGCCTGGCACACCCTCGCCCGACGTGTCAGCGCCCTCCCCCTCACCGCCGATACCGCCCGCTCGTTTCGGCGCCTGATCTTTGGGGCCGCCGTTGACCTCACCCTCGACCAGGCCGGCACCATCACCCTTCCGCGCTCACTCCTCGCCCACGCAGAGCTTGCCAGTCAGGCCATCCTCGTCGGCTGTGAAGCATATATCGAGATCTGGTCGCCCGAGCGCTGGCAGGCCCTCAGCGAAGGCCCCCCCCCAGCCATCGAGCGGCTCGCCGGCCTTGTCGCCAGCCTCGTCACGCTCCCGACCCCCGCGGCCCTATAGCGGCTCAACTCTAGGAGGGCACTATGCTACGTCCAACTCGCCCCACCACTGCCCACCAGCCCGCCGGCAGCGCCGCGATCGCCCGCGCCCGGCTGATGCACACCCTCGGGGCCGATCGCATCCGCCACATCGCGCTCCCCGCGCGCGAGCGGGTCGCCCCTACGACCGGCCACACTGACGAGATCCTCGGCCGCCTGCTGGGCGAGAGCCTGCCGGCAAGCGGGAGGGGCCAATGAACGATCTGGCCTGCGCCCTTGCCGAGGCCCCCGCCCAGGCCATCGTCGCCGCCGACGGCGCCGCGATCGCCCACGTCCAGCAGACAATCGTCCACGGCGATCTCTACGCGGCGCCCACCGCGGTCGCGCCCGACCTGGCCATGCTCTACGCCCACTACCGGGCCTTCGTCAGCGAGAGCTTCAGCAACCTCGACTTTCGCGGCCTCCAGATCCAGGCCGCCACCCGTCTCAGCCTCGATCAGATCTACGTCCCCGTTGAGGCCCGCCCCCACGAGGGCGAGCAGGGGCCACGCTGCATCCACGACTTCGTGCATGAGCAGCCGCTCCTGGTCGTCCTCGGCGACCCCGGCAGCGGCAAGAGCACCCTGGTGCGCTATATCCTGCTGGCCCTCACGCGCCACGACGCCCGTGAGCGCCTTGGCTTCGACCCGCTCTGGCTGCCGATCTTTTTCCCGGTGGCCGCCTTCGCCGCCGCCCGCGCCCGCCCCGGCCAGGCCGACCTGGCGCCGCTTGTCTACCTGGCCGAGTACTACCGCGGCCTCTCGCAGCCCGACTACGGCCCGCTCTTCGCCCGCGCCCTCGCCACCGGCCGCGCCCTGCTGCTGCTCGACGGGCTCGACGAGGTGCGCGAGGCCCGCCGCCCGATCGTCCACAGCCTCGAGGCTTTCGCGCGCCAGTGGGACGCGGCGGGCAACCGCTTTATCGCCACCTCGCGCATCGTCGGCTACGACGACGCGCCCCTCGACCCCGGCCTCTTCGCCATCGTCACCATCCAGCCCCTCGGCGCGGCGCAGATCCGCCACTTCATCGAGCGCTGGAGCCGGGCCTACGCCGCGCTCGGCGAGCCCCCCGCCCCGCCCCCCGGCGACCTGCTCGCCGACCTGGTGCGCGAGGCCGCGTCCGGCGCCTACGAGCGCCGGGTCGCCCGCCACGCCGAGGCCCTCGGCGCCGCCGTCTTCGCCGAGCCCCACGTCGCCGAGCTGGCCCGCACCCCGCTGCTGCTCACCAT
>JAAXUL010000049.1 GCA_013336035.1 Chloroflexales bacterium | reverse complement strand
CGCCCGAAGCTGATCACCTCCGGCGCCAGCGCCTACCCGCGCATTATCGACTTCGCGCGCATGCGCCAGATCGCCGATGAGGTCGGCGCCATTCTTATGGCCGACATCGCCCATATCGCCGGCCTGGTGGCCGCCGGCGAGCACCCCTCGCCCGTCGGCCACGCCCAGATTATCACCACCACTACCCACAAGACCCTGCGCGGCCCCCGCGGCGGCCTGATCATGATGGACGAGCCCTACGCGAAGGCTATCAACTCTAGCGTCTTTCCAGGCAACCAGGGCGGCCCGCTTATGCACGTGATCGCCGGCAAGGCTGTGGCCTTTGGGGAGGCCCTGCGCCCCGAGTTCAAGGCCTACGCCGCCCAGATCCGCAGCAATGCTCAGGCCCTGGCCGCCGGGCTGCTCAAGAACGGCGTCAACCTGATCAGCGGCGGCACCGACAACCACCTGATGCTGGCCGACCTCACCGCCCTCGGCATCACCGGCGCCCAGGCCCAGAAGGCCCTCGACCGCGCCCACATCACACTCAATAAGAACCCTATCCCCGACGACCCCCAGCCCCCGGTCCGCACCAGCGGCATCCGTATCGGCACGCCCGCCGTCACCACCCGCGGCATGCGCGAGGCCGAGATGGCCCAGATCGCCGACTGGATTACCCGGGTCCTCCACGCTATTGACGATACCGCCCTCCACGCGCGCGTCGCCGCCGAGGTCGAGGCCCTCTGCGAGAGCTTCCCCGTCCCCGTGGACGCCGTGAGGGTGTAGGCGGTTTGCCGGAGCAGAGCGCGACAAAGGGCACAGAGGCTTTCCTCTGTGCCCTCCTGATAGTATGGCGGCGCCCCTACATCAGATTCCCCAGCGGCCCCAGGTTAATGTTGAGGTCCTCTTTGGTCAGCTCGAAGATCACCAGCAGCTCGTCCATGCGCTCGTCAAGCCGCATAAACGATAGGCCCAGACGCTCAATCGCCTCGTCGTCGATCGTCCCGTGCTCGACCCGGCGCAGGGCCTGACGCTCCATCAGCTGGCGCAGCAGCTCGATCACCGTCAGGACCAGCTGGGCCAGCCCTTTCTCGATCTTGTCGGGGTCCAGGCTCACCCGGTTGCGCCCTGCTATCCCGGACGCCCCTAGCTCGGCCACCAGGCCCGCCAGATCATCCGGGGCGCATAGAAGCTTCTCGCCAACTGTGGCTCCACTCTCGGGCCGGCTGGCCGTCAGCGTCTCGCTGCTCATATCAGATTCTCCCGTGCGTGATCAAATAGTGACGACCCCTGCTCAACCTCGGCGAAGCTATAGGCCGGCCATGGGCCCGTCGCCAGGAAGGTCAGGGACGGATAGGTCGTCTGCAAGCCTTGGATTCGCTCGCGCATCGCGGTGAGCAGCTCGCGCCGTAGCAGATAGGCGGCCTTCAGCAGCAGCTTTGGCCGCGCCGCGCGCTCATAGACCGCGGCGTCGGCCAGGGGCGTCAGCTCGGCCGTGATCCGGGCAGCTATGGCCTCCGCCGTCTCACGCCGGCGCCCCTCGCCCCGCTCGGCCTCCAGCAGCGCCTGCATATATCCCCGACCGCTCGCAACCTCAGCGCGGCGGGGCCGGGCCACTGGCTCCTCGGCCGGATGGGTGTCGATCACCCGCAATGCGAGCTCGACTCGGCCACGGACGCGCTCGATGGTCCGGGTGAATGCTGCCTCGTGACGCCCCAGCGCCTCTGCCAGCCGCGGCTGGTCGGCCATCGTGCCGAAGCGCGCCGGCAGCACCCCGCGCCCATCCATCAGGGCCTCTATCACCGCCTCGTGGTGCAGCAGATTGTCGCGGTTCAGGGGCACCTGGTCTGCACCCGCCTCGCTCACCACGGCCAGCAGATCGCCGGCGGGCAGGCCGATTAGCGCCGCCCCTCCGAGGCCGGCCACCGCGGGCAGCCCCTGGTCCGTCCGGTCCACGATCGCATAGAGGTACAGCCTGCTCATTGATCACCATCCCTGATGCTGCCGTTTGCCACCCGTATGCCTCTCCTCAGCGTGCCAGGCCTCTAGAGCGCCGGTAGCGAACCTCGGCCAGCGGGCGTGCGCGGGCCGATGCCCCGCGAGCATTTCGCTTTCTGGTGCGGTGCGGCTCGCCGCGCGTACCAGAAAAGGAATACTCTACCGATGCTCTAGGCGGGCTGCGTCTCGAGCAGTCGCTGCCAGGCTACCTCACGCATATGGTCGGCCGTGTCGACCGAGCAGAGCAGCGCCTTCAGGCCAACATACACCAGGTCCACATCGGCGACCGAGAGGGTCAGCTCGCCCCACAGCAGCACCCCCTTATTGAGGGCTCGGTCGAGCAGGTCGAGAATGGTCAAGTCGCTCGCATCCCACTCGCTGGTCTGCATCACGCGCTCTCCTCGTTCCTGGGCATGCTGAAGCTGTAGGCCGGCCACGGGCCCGTCAGCTCGAAGCTAAAGCCATGGGGGCAGTACGTCTCTACGAGCTCGTTGAGGGCCGACCGGAAGCTCGCCAGATCAGCCTCGGCCACAAGATAGGCTCCGTTCAGCACCATCTCCTCGGCGTGGCCATGGGCCTGCTGGGGCTGTATGGGGCTGACCTGGGCAGCCCGGGCCTCGGCCGCCAGATGCCGCCCGATCACTTCGATCTCCCGGCGGCGCAGGTCGTCGGCGGCCTGCTGCGCCGCCCGCTGCAGCCGCTTCTCAAGCATATAGCGGGCCCCCGGCGATGCCGCGCTGACCGTGCTCGCCAGCTGTCGCAGCTGGGGCTGCTCCTGCGTGGCCCAGCGCGCCAGAGCCTCGCGGTCGCAGAAGGCCTTCACGCCCCACTCCTGCGCCCCCTCCACCTGGTCGAGCGCCGACCCGACCCACACGCTGTTCGCCTCAAGGGCCTTATGCAGATTGGCCTCGTCGGTGTAGAGGGTGCATAGCTTGAGCGGCAGCAGCGTATAGCTCTTGTTCAGCTCCTCGATCACCCGCTGGTGCCCGCGGGCAAGCAGCTCCAGCCAGTGGGCGTCCTGGAAGCGCACCCGGAGGCTCTCCAGGTCGTACTCTACCAGCGAGACGTCGCTCACCAGGGCCAGCACGTCGCCGTAGGTGACCTCACGTACCGGGTAACGGGGGTCTACTCCGGGAAGTGGCTCGGCGCCCGCGCCCCCGCCCGGCTTTCGCCGGGCGATTGCATAGACGTAGTAGGCGCATCCCTCGAACATCGCCTGTACGGTCTCGGCGTCTGGTAGAGCTATACCATCTGTAGTTGTGATCTGCATATTAGGGTGGCCCCTGTCGCGTCTTCGGCCTTGGCCACTAGAGCGCGATCTCCTGGCGCTTGAGGTTGAGCAGCAGCGTGCTCTCGACCGCCTCGCGGTCGAGGTGGCATAGGCAGTCGTCGCCGGCTTCGGCCTGGGCTTGAGCCTGGGCGACAGCCGCGAGCAGCTTGTAGGCCGCGGTGAGGGCCTCCATAGCGGCCCCGGCGCCCGCGTTGTCCGGGTTATGGTCAGGGTGCGCCCGTGCCGCCAGCCGCCTGTAGGCGCTCTTGATCGCCAGGGCGCTGGTTGTCTCGTCAAGCCCCAGCCGGAGCCGCGCATCCTCGACGGCCTCGGCTGGCGGCGGCTGCACCTCGAGGGTGGCGAAGCTGTACGGCGGCAGGGGGCCGACGCAGCGGATCTGCAATTTGCCGGCAAAGCGCTCGTCGAGAGCGCTCAGCTTCTCATCCAGATCGGCGGCGCGAGCCTCATCGATCAGCAGGGCCATATTGCTCACCATCGAGTCGTCCATCAGCGGGTTCTCGATCGTGTCCTCGGCTAAATCGTGCAGGGCCGCGAGCACCTCGGTCGCGATCGCCTTGCGGCGCTCTTGCAGGGCACCATGCACCAGTTGGCCCAGAAGCACACGCCCGCCCTCGAGCTGCTCGGGCGGCAGATTAGCGACATGCTGCTTCACGGCCACGATCCGCTCGTCGGCGGCGATCAGCTGGAACACCTGGGCGACATCCCAGAGCACCACTACCTCGTACTGCTCCTTGCCGGCGAAGGACTTCAGCGCGTCTCGGAACAGGTCGGCGCCGTGGCGCAAGAGCACCCGCAGCCTGGCCTCATCGGGGAGGGTGGTGCCGAATTTGACCGGGAGGACTGTGTAATCTCGGCGCACCGTCTCGAGCACCCGCTGGTGGGCGCTCAGGAAGCGGATCGCCTCGGTTCGCCCGAGCCCCTGGAAGCTTGCATTGTCCACATCGCTGGTCACCACGGCAAGGCCGCCTTCGTCGATGGTGTAGACATCACCGTGACCATCGATGCTGCCCACCTCGAAGATCGCCTGCTCATCAGTGCTGATGATCCCGTAGACGTACCGCCATATCGGCATAGGCATCGGCGAAGTGTCTGCGGGCGATGAACAGATCGGAAAAGTCATGATTGGCCTCTTTCTGCCCTGGTGCCGTCGCGCCGGCCTGGGCTTTTTCCAGAAACTCGCGGATCGCCAGCATCGCAGCCTTGTGGCACAGGCCCTCGAGATCGGCGCCCACCCAGCCTACGGTCTCGTCCGCTAGCGCCGCCAGGTCTACATCGGCGCTCAGCGGCATCTTTCGCGTCTGTACGCCGAGGATGGCCCGGCGGGCCGTCACATCGGGCCGCGGCATCTCGACCAGGAAGTCGAAGCGCCCTGGCCGCTGGAGGGCCGCGTCAACCCGGTCGATCCTGTTGGTCGCCGCTAGCACGACCACGCCCTTCAGGGCCTCGATCCCATCCAGCTCGGTGAGCAGTTGGCTGACCATCCGCTCGGTCACGTCGTTGTTGCTCCCTCCGCGAGGCGGGGCGATGGCATCGATCTCGTCGAAGAAGATGATGCAGGGGGCGGCCTGGCGCGCCTTGCGGAAGATCTCGCGCATGCCCCGCTCCGACTCGCCCACCCAGCGGTTGAGCAGCTCTGGGCCCTTCACCGAGATGAAGTTCGCCTCGCTCTCGCGGGCCAGGGCCTTGGCCAGCAGGGTCTTGCCAGTGCCGGGAGCCCCGTGTAGCAGGATGCCCTTCGGCGGGCGCACGCCCACATAGTCGAAGGTCCGCGAGTGGCGCAGGGGCCACTCGACCGCCTCGACCAGCAGCCGGCGCACGTCCTCGAGGCCGCCCACGTCGTTCCAGCTCACATCGGGCACCTCGGTGAAGACCTCGCGGATGGCCGAGGGCTCGATGTCGGCCAGGGCCGCCGCGAAATCGTCGCTCGTCACCTCAAGCGCCATCAGCTTGTCATAAGGGATCTGGGCCTGGCTGAAGTCGATGTCGGGCAAGAGGCGGCGCAGGGCCCCCATCGCTGCCTCGCGGCAGAAGGCCTGCAGGTCCGCGCCGACGAAGCCGTGGGTGATCGCCGCCAGCCGATCGAGGTCCACGTCGGCCGCCAGGGGCATGCCGCGGGTATGGATCTCGAGGATCTCGTGCCGCCCGTCCCTATCTGGCACATTGATCACGATCTCGCGATCGAAGCGGCCGGGCCGGCGCAGGGCCGGGTCGAGGCTGTTGGGCAGGTTGGTCGCGGCGATCACGATCACATTCCCGCGCGACTCAAGCCCGTCCATCAGGGCCAGCAGCTGGGCCACCACCCGTCGCTCGACCTGGCGGTCGCCGCTCAGATCCTCGCGCTTGGGGGCGATGGCATCGATCTCGTCGATGAAGATAATCGCTGGGGCCTTCTTGCGGGCATCATCGAAGATGCCGCGCAGGTTCGCCTCCGAGGCCCCGTACAGCTTGTCGATGATCTCGGGGCCGTTGATCGTCACAAAGTGTGCGCTGGTCTCATTGGCCACCGCACGGGCGATCAAGGTCTTGCCGGCGCCTGGCGGCCCATACAGCAGCACGCCCTTGGGTGCATCGATGCCCAGGCGCTCGAAGACTTCGGGGTAGCGCAGGGGCAGCTCGATCATCTCGCGGATGCGCCGCGTCTCGCGCCGCAGACCGCCAATGTCCTCGTAGGTCACCGTGCCGCGCTCGCGGCCGCCGGTCTCGCCCGAGACCTTAATCGCGGTCGCCGGGCCGATCAGCACCGCCCCCGCCGGGGTCGTCTCGACCACGCTGAAAGTCTGGGCCCGGGTGCCGAACAGGGTGATCCGCACCCTGTCGCCGGCCACCACCGGGATGCCGTCGAGGAGCTTTGACAGGTAGCGGGCCTGGGTGCTGAACTGCGCAGAGCGTCCGCCCTCGGCGGGGGCGAGGACCACCGACCGCGCCGCCTGGGATTTAGCCCGCTGGAGGGTCACCCGCTCGTCGAGGCCGGTTCCGGCGTTGAGGCGCAGGATGCCGTCCATCTGGACGAGGCCCTGGCCGCGCTGATCGGCGTAGGCGGGCATCGCCCGCGCCACCGTGGCCCGCTTGCCGCTGATCTGGATCACATCGCCGATACGTACGCCGAGCCGCTCGAGATCCTGCGGGTCGAGGCGTACTAGGCCCCGGCCGACATCTTTGGGCAGGGCCTCAGCGACACGGAGGATGGTGGTTCGTTCGTCTGGCATTATCGTTCCTGTCGCCGTTACTTAGCGCGCCTCGATTTGCGCCTCGAGCCGCTCGATACGCTCCTGGAGGGCATGGTTGTCATCAGTCAGCTGGCGGGCCCGCGTCGTCAGGTACGGGTCGTGCTCCCACCAGTTAATTCCCATCTCCATCGCCTTGTCTACCGACGCGACGAGGAGGCGCAGCTTGATCGACAGCAGCTCGACGCCGACGAGCGAGATGGTGACATCGCCGGCGATGACGACCCCTTTGTCGAGCACGCGCTCGAGGATGTCGGCGAGGTTCGTCGAATGGACTGAGTGCTGGAGCTGAGAGCTAGGCATAGCAGAGTTCCGTTTCTGGCCGCCGGTGCGGCCTACTCGACAACATCACCGCGGGTGTAGCGGCGCGTGCGCTGGTAGCTCAGCAGGTTGCCCTTTTCGTCCAGGGTCGCCTCGTAGGTGGCGAGAATGTCAGCCGACTCGGGGATGCGCTTCAGCTCGATCAGGTCGGCGACAATGTGCCAACCCTCGGTATCGTGGTGCAGGCTCGAGACCGTGCTGGCCTTCAGCCCGGTGAGCATCGACAGCTGGTCCTTGGCCTTGCTGGCGATCTCGGGAATGGTCAGCGGCATATGGGTGCCCCTTTCTCTCTTCGTGTATCGTCGGTTCGTCGTATTGCCTACTGTTGTGCTCGGGCAGCCTTGTACTCACGGATCTCGCGTAGGCGCTCGAGCAGCTGGTCTTCGGCAGCCATATAGGTCTCTTCGTCGAGCTCGCCCAGGTCGAGACGCATCTCAAGCTCCATCAGCGTGGCGCGCACCTTGCCCTCGTCGTAGATCTCGGCCTCGACCTGCTCGAGCAGCTTCTCGGCCAGCCAGACCGTTCCGTCGATCGGCGCTGTAACCGGCAAGGTTAGCAGCTTCAGCAATATGCCCATCGCCATTCTCCTGGGCGTTTGGTGGACAGTGGGCCCACCGAACGTGCGATCTTGGTTCTACCTTCAGCGCTGCCGATCCCAGTGAATGATGAGGTTGACGAAGTTGTAGGGCGGCGCACTGCCTACATACTTGAAGATCAGGCGCTGCCCAAGCTCGGCGTCGAGCCGCTGGACCGCCTGGTCCACCTCGGGCTCGCGGACGCGCTCGACCAGCAGGGCGGCGTTTAGCACCATGCGCTCGGTGATCGTAGGGTTCACGCGGGTCTCGACGGCGAGGGGCCTCAGGGCATCCATAATCCGTGCGGCGTCCTCTTCGCGGCGCGCCTTCATCGCCGTTTCGACCAGCTCACCGAGCTTGATCCGCTCGTAGTAGGTCTGGTCTGTGCTGCGGCCCACCAGCGCGTCGCGCAGCTGCTGGATGGCTGGGCTCGCTGCGACGATCTCTTTGTAGATGCTGTCCTCGTACCAGAAGGCCTTTATGCCCAGCTCGACCTTCCCCTCCATCTTGCACAGCAGCTGGTCGAGCTCGTTGTAGCGCCGGCGCAGCATCTGCTCGCGCACGGCCTGCACGCTCGGCGCCACCATCCCGAAGCGTACTGGCAGGATGGTGTGCTCGTGCATCACCTCCTCGAGCACTGCGGTGTGGGCCAGCATGTTACGGCGGCTATTGTCATACTCGATCACGGGCGAGTCGCTCACGACGGCGGCCAGGTCGTTGTAGACGATGGTGTGGACGAGGTCGCCCTGCTCGCCGATCCCGCGAGTGGCGAACTCGCGCGGCTCAGGGCAGCGGATAATGCAGTAGAAGTATTTCCCGGGCTCAGCTTCCTCGGTGCGCATATTCGTTCTCCAGCACAGCCAGCCGGCAAGGCAGCTATGCGCTGGCGGCGGATGTCTCGCGTACAGTGCAGCGGACTGCCATCCCCTGCTCGCGCAGGGCCGCCAGTACGATATCGGCCACCCGCTGGCCCCAGGCCTGCAGGTCAGCCGGTGATAGATCGGCGGACAGATCTGTGTATAGGCGGCAGAGCGCCGCGTATGCGGGCGCCACCTGCGGCTCTAGCTGCGGGAAGAGCACCTGCTCGAGCATACCCTCGAGCTCGCGCGCCTCGTGGTGCCGGCTGGCTCGGGCAAAGGGCGCTACCTCGAGGGCCAGGGGCAGGTGGCTCTCGAGGTCGCCCGCGAGTAGCAGCTGGCCCACGGCCTCGGCGGGCCGGCTGCCCGCGGCGACATCCTGGGCCAGCACGTCGCGCAGCCGCGCGCGGCCCGCCACGCTCTGGCAGGCGTTGGCGACGTTACGTCGGTTCAGGTGCAGCATGGCCTGATCGAACCCGCCCGTGATCGCCCGCTCGTTCGTGAAGATCTCGCGTGGGGCGTATAGGGTCAGCTGCTCGATCAGCAGGGTCAGCAGGCGCTCCAGACGGCCCTGCTGATCGGGTGTTGCCCCGGCCCCCCCCTGTAGCGCGAGCTCCACCGTCAGATTTCGCGAGGCCCGGGTGGTCCTGTTTTCGGCCAGAGGGTGGGCGTGCTCGTGGGCCAGCAGGCCGCTGATCGCCAGCATATCGTCCCAGTAGTCAGCCTGGACCATCGCCTGCCTGTTGACGAAGATGTGGCAGGCGCCCGGGTTGGCCAGGTCGAACAAGTTCACGATGGGGCGCGTGTCCAGCGCTCCGGGCCCGCCGGGAGGCAGCGCCCCGCCTTTGAGCTGGCGCACCAGGGGTTGCAGATCCTTCAGGATGTAGAGGCTTACCTGCCGATGCGGCCACGGCCCGTGCGCCATGTACGCGCGGATTACCGCCTCCTCCTGCTGCACAATCGCGAGCACGCCCTCATCGACGTCAGAGACGACGCGCAGTTCGGTCGGGCCGATACGGTGCAGATGGACGTGCTTGACCGGGCGGGCCATGGCTTTACGCTTTCTTCAGGCGTAGCTCGAGGATGCCGTTGGTATAGGTCTTCTGCAGCGAGGCCGGGTCGACCGGGTCGCTCAGCAAGATCTCTTTTGCATAGCGACGATCGCCGCTGGTGGTCACGCTCAGGATGTCGTCATGCAGCTCGACCTGCACCTGCGCCTCGCTTACCCCGGGCAGCTCGGCCACGATCAGGATCTCATCACCCTCGTCAAAGAGGTCGACCAGCGGCTCGCGCACGTCGGCTACCACGGGCCCCTCCTCGGTCGCGCGGATGTTGCCGAAGCGCTCGACTTTGGGCGAGCCGCTGGCGCCTGTGCGGATGCTAAACCCGTAGACCCCGCGGGCCTTGTCGCCCAGGCCCTTCACCTGGAACTCACCGCTCCGCGTGGTTTCGCCGCCCTCGGCCTCGGCGCTGTCGGCCATATCCGAGACCAGATCGATCAGGTCGCCGAGGTTCTTGAACAGGCCGCCGAAGCCAAGGTCGATATTGATGCTCGGCTGGGTCGGGCGCCGCTGCTTATCCTTATCAGTCACTGCCGTTCTCCTCTAGTACTCGAGCACGATCTCGTGCCACTCGGTTGCGGGCTCGCTCTCATCGGCGAGCCGCTGCGCCGGCCGCTGCGCCGGCCTGGCCTCGGGGGCGCCCTCGCTCTGCGCGCAGGCGGCCGTGAGCATAGCCAGGCGCTCGAGCGCCGCGTTCAGGCGCTCGTTCGTGCGCCGCTCGTTCTCCTGCCACATCAGCAGCTCGCGCTCGAGGCGGGCCCGCTCGTGTTCGAGACGGGACTGCTCGGCCACGATCTGCTCACGGCTGCTTGGCACCGTGCGCCCGCTCAGTCCCTGAATGGTGGTCAGCTCGCGCATGCCGCGCGGTCGTTTCGGCTTCATACCCCGTATCCTTTCAGCGCTCGGGCTCGGCGGGGCGCGAGATATGGTGCTCGATCACCTGGAGCAACATCTTGCGCTGCTCGATCCGCCGCTCGCGGTTCTTGGTGTTGAAGGCCGTCTTCGACTCGAGGATGTCAAGGCAGATCTGGGTGAAGCGCTGCCCGCCCTGCGAGGGCTGCAGCCCCTGGAGAGCCGCCACGCGGGCGATCATGATGCAGGCCCGCAGGGTTGGCGCCTGGTCGTACTCGCCCGAGTCCCGGAACTCGCGCACCATGTCGATCACCCGCGCGGCCTCATCCGAGGACAGGTGCGAGTTGGCGACCGTGATTGCAATTTCGGTATTGCGGTCGTAGTAGTCGAGGTCGATCGTCACCAGCCGGTCGCTCAAGGCGTCGGGCGACTCGTGGACCCCGGCGTACTCCTGCGGGTTGCTGGTGAAGATCGCCCGAAACTCGGGGTGGACCTTGACATACGAGCTGGACCCTGTCGAGGTGGGCAGCACCAGCACGCGCTCTTCGAGCACCGCGAGCAGGACGTTATTCGCCTCGGGGCGCGAGCGTGTAAACTCGTCATAGACCAGGGTGAAGCCCTCGCGGCAGGCTGTGGTAAGCCTATTGTCTACCCAGTGCTGCTGGGCGTCCTCTTCGTACTTGGTCACATTATGGATGTAGCGGTCGACGACGCGCCGCAGGCGGTAGCCGTTCTGCTCACCGACCAGATCGGAGGATGTGAACTGCTCGTCGCCAGCAATCAGCATCACAGGGCGGCCGAACTGCGCGGCCACGTGTAGGGCGAGAGTCGTCTTTCCGGTGCCGGCGGGGCCACGGAAGTGAACCGGGAAACCAGCGCCGAGATACGCCAGGGCGCGGTCCATCACCTCGTGCGTCGTAGCGGTGGCGACGAACTCGCTGCTAGAGCGCAGCGACACGAAGGCCCGAGGCTTGGTAGAGTTGATCGCGGCCGTCATCGATCGGGTCTCCTTGTTTCTGATAGCGGCAGGCTTGCGCTGTCCATCTCGAGCAGCAGCGCACGGTACCATTGCTGGCGGGCGGCAGCGTGGCTCTCGGGCCGCGACTGCCAGTCGGTGAACTGTTCCCATGCCAGGGCCAGGCTCGGGGCCACAAAGGCCCAGATTCGCTCGTCGAGGGCCGAGGCGGCGGGTTGTTCGGTCGGGCCATGCTCCTGAAAGATCTGCTGGGTGAGGCCGCGCTCGCACTCGAGGCCGGCGAGAGGGGCAACGCCCGTCATCAGGTAGGCGACGGTATCGCCAAAGGCGGGGGCCAGAGCTTCGCCGAGGCCAAGCCGGGCGCCCGCGACGATACCCATATGAGCCACCAGGCGGGCCAGGGCGTCACGTGACTCGGCGCTATTGCCCCGGTTCAGCGCTACAAGCGCGTCGGCGTAGGCCAGGGGCGGGCGCTGCTGCCAGTGGCGGGGCGGTAAAAGTGCCAGCGTGAAGCTGCCCGGGTCGAAGTCGCCAATTTCGCCGATAACGGCTAATCCCATTCGCAACTGACTCCAGAGCTTGAGCAGCATGGTGTGGGCTACCGAAAGATCGGGCTGTAGTATGATCTCGGGGTGGGTGCCGTCGCGCAGCAATAGGCGGCACTCGATCTCGAGCAGGCTGTGCAACTGGGGCGGCAGGGTAACCTCAACGCTTCCACTGGTGCGGCCTGCCGAGCGGATACGACGGCTTCCAACAAACATGGCCCAGACCTCGCGCTAGTGGCCCTTGCAGATGATCTAGCAGATGCGCCTGCCAAAAAAAACTGTTTTCCAGCGGGGCCCCCGGCTGATGGTGCGAGCAGCCGACGACCCCACTGCCGCCATGGCGGCTACGCGCCGCCTGGCCTCGGCTCGCTCTGGTCCTTAGGCAAGCACTGGCTGTATCGCCCAATGGCCTGCCCCCAGGGCGCACAGCCGATCGACATCACTGATGCGGGGTGGCGTGCCGGCTATGATCAGCCCGCTGTCGCCGCATCTCGTCGTTGAACTGCTGCCACGCCTTATGGGCTGCGGCGTGGTCGTTGTGAATTGCCTGCCGCACCGCGTGAGCACGGGCGAGGCTGTCGTCCGTCCGCTGCTGAAGATCACGGGTGTAGGCATCAAGCCGCTGGCGCTGGCTGGCGCTCATCGCCTTGTGGGCGGCAGCTTGCTCGGCGAGGCGCTGGTTGGTGGTCTGTCGCAGGTTGGAAGTGTAGGCCTCTAGCCTGCGCTGCTGGTCGGCGCTCAGGGCCGCGCGCTCGACCTGCAGGTCGTGCAACAGCGTGGTCACAGCCTGCCGACGCGCCTCGGCGGACTGCTGGAGCTGCTGGCGCTGCGCACTAGCCATTGCCTGGTGCTGCGTGTGCAGCTCGGCGATCTGCTGACTCGTCGCTGCCTGGAGGGCATCGACAGCGCTGATCCGGCTGTTGTAGCTAGCGTGCAGCTCTTCGGCAATACGGCTCATGTCGGCGGAAAGTGACATGAGAACCTCCATACGAAACCTGACGGCCGGCGTGCCTCACCCCCGGCGCCGCTGGAAGAGGAGCGATATCGCTGTGATGCGATGAGCCTCTTTCCCAGGGGCTGGCTGGCTTGGTACGCCGGCCGCAAAGGGAAATGCTAAGCGGTGGCGGCGGCGGTCAGGCCGACGGCCTCGGCGTACTTGAGGTAGGTATCGACGCCGGCGACGACCACGCGGGCCTCGATGGCGAGCAGCTCGATGCCGACCAGCGACACACGCACCCACGCGTCAACCACAATGCCCTTGTCCAGGATGCGGTCGATCACTTCGGCGAGGCTGCTGGACGCGTTCATCTTCTCGATTGCCATGGCGGTTGTTCCTTCTATAGAGATGTTGCTGTGACGTGAAGCAGAGACGTAAGCTAAGCGGTGGCGGCGGCGGTCAGGCCTACGGCCTCGGCGTACTTGAGGTACGTATCGACACCGGCGACGACCACACGAGCCTCAATGGCGAGCAGCTCGATGCCGACCAGCGACACGCGCACCCACGCGTCAACCACAATGCCCTTGTCCAGGATGCGGTCGATCACTTCGGCGAGGCTGCTGGACGCGTTCATCTTCTCGATTGCCATTTCTTTCACCTCCTTCCTTGATTGGATTTCATGCTCGTATCATACGGTTAAGATCTGGTGTTGTCTGTTAGGGATTGCGCAGTCTTGTGTTAGACATGCGTTAGTATAGCGGGAATTTGTACAATAAGAGTGGGTTTTGTTTGGAGGGGTGTGTAAGGTGGCATATTACTGTGTCATGTTGCCTATGTCTTGTGCGGTATGTGTATTGTGGCATAGGGGTACTATTGGGGTTTGATATGCGTATGGTGATCTATGGGGTTGTGCGGTGCCTGGTGTGAGCGTTTATGCTGTATTGATGGAATGCCTGATAACCCTCTCGCGTCAAGCGAGAGGGTGCATTTCCAGCAGCGCGACAATGCGCTATGGTCAAGGAAGGGTGGTATCGCCGAGAATGTAGCCGTGCCGCGGCACCGTGCGTACGTAGACTGGCTTGCCAGGATCGGGCTCGATCTTAGACCGCAGGTTCATCACGTGCCAGCGCACCAGCCCCTGCTCCTTTGAGTCGAGGGGATAATGCCAGACCTGCATGAGCAGCTCCTCGCTCGAGAAGACCTGGCCCTGGTGAGTCAGCAGGTGGCGCAGCAGGTCGAACTCGGCCGGAGTGAGCAAGACGTCGCGTCCGCCAACGGTGACCTTGTGGGTGCGTACGTCGAGGCACAGATCAAGATAGACCAGCTGTGAGGTGAGAGGCGCACTGCCAGGGCGGCTCCTGCCTGTTCGGCGCAGCAGGGCGCTGACGCGCGCCTTCAGCTCGCCGAAATCAAAGGGCTTCACCAGGTAGTCGTCAGCACCATCGTTCAGACCGTTGATGCGATCTTCGATCGAGCTGCGCCTGGTTAGAAACAGGATCGGTACCGAGGCCAGCTTCTGGTCGCGGCGCAGCGTGTGACAGACCTGAATGCCGTCCACGTGGGGCATCACGATATCGAGGATTACCAGGTCGGGATGGGTCTGGTAGGCAACGGCGATCCCTTCGGCGCCGTCCCCCGCTGTCTGAACCTCGTAGCCCTCGTCGACCAGGGCGTAACGAATGGCCCATACAAGATCCTGCTCATCATCAACGATGAGAATCTTGGTCATAGCTGAGTGTCCCTTGGGTTTGTTGTGTCTCGGCCACGGGCAAGCGTACGGCAAAGGTGCTGCCAGCGCCAGGCTGGCTGAATACCTCGATCTGTCCACCGTGCTGCTGCACAATGCTATAGCTGATGGCCAGGCCTAGACCTGTGCCCTGGCCGACCGGCCTGGTGGTAAAGAAGGGGTCAAAGATATGCTTTAGGACCTCGGCGCTAATGCCGCACCCCTCGTCGCGCACGCAGACCTCTACTGTGCTTGCGTCGCTCAACCGACTTGTCACAGCCAGGGCGCCCCCCGCGGGCATCGCCTGGCATGCATTGAGGATCAGGTTCGTGAAGACCTGCTGGAGCAGGGCGGGGTTGCCGATCACGGGTGGGAGTAGCGGGTCGAGCATGGTGGTGAAGACGATCTGGCGATGGTGGATCTGGTGTTCGAGCAGGGTGAGCGTTGCCGCGAGGACCTGGTTAATGCTTAGTGGGTGCCTGCTCTCGCGGCCCGGCTGGGCAAAGGTCAGCAGGCTGTCGATAATCAGGGCGGCCCGTCTGGTGGCTGTGTGGATGCGTGTCAGGCAGGTGCCGACCAGATCCGGGTCGGCCAGATGATTCTGTGCAAGCTGGGCGCTCGCCGAGATGATCCCGAGCGGGTTGCGCAGCTCGTGGCCGATGCCGCTGGCCATAATGCCCATCGAGGTCATTTTTGCCGCCTGGAAGAGCTGCGCCTCGAGGCGCCGCTGCTCGAGCAGGTCGCGGCCTACTGCGACGATGCCGGTGATCTCACCCAGGTCATTCTGAAGGGGCGAGAAGCGCCAGGAGATGGGGATGGTCTGCCCGGCCGCACCGACGAGCGGGAGCTCGTCGATCTGGTCCGTGCGAGGGCTGGCGGAGAACTGATTGAGCAGGCCTTCCATCACGGACTGGTCGCCCTGGGTACAATAGTCGCTCAGGCGCCGGCCGATGGCCTGCTCTCTGCTGAAGCCCGAGATGCGCTCGGCGGCGCGATTCCAGGTGACGATCCGGCCGTCAACGTCGGCCGAGATTACCAGGTCGCTGGCCGACTCGACGATCCCTGCCAGATGGCGCTCCGCCCGCCGTAGCTCTTCACTGAGCTGCTGGTGCTCGCGGAATAGACGCGTGGTCTGCTCGGTGAGATCCGCCCGGTAGAGCGCGCTGGCGGCGATGTCGGCGATGCCGCCGAGCAGGTGCAGCTCGTCGTAGGTGATCACTGATGGGCTGGCGACCCAGAGGACGCCGACAGTGCTGCCGCCAAACAGCAGCGGGACACATGCCACGGTGTGCGTGTGTCCGAGGGGTACGTCGGGAGCAAAGTCGACCGGTTTTGTGCGGGCGTAGCCGAGGAAGGGCGTGCTGTCGCGTACCACCTGTCCGCTTATTCCGAAGCTATTGTTCACCAGCGTGCCGGTCGCTCTCGCCCAGATCCCGTCGCCAAGGGCGACCGCGAGGACGCCGCTGGACCGGCTCAGCAGAATGGCGCCGCCAGCGCATATTATCAGCGCGCGCACCTGGGCCAGGATGATGCTAGGCATCTCGGCCCTTGTGGCGGCGCTACGTAGGGCACGCGACAGGCCGACGATCGACTCGATCTCGCGCTGGCAGAGCTGCTGGCGGGCAATCCCGGCGAGCATATTCGCCACCGACTGGAGAAAGCGCACATCGGCGCGGGTGAAGGCGCGGCGCCTGGTGCTGTAGACGTTGAGCACTCTTAGGGGCCGGCCAGGGATGATGACGGGGATGCTCACTCCGCTTCTGGCCGCAGGTGGGGCGAAGCCATGCTCGCCGGCGTGGGCGGTGGGCGCGCGGCTGTCGAAGATGATGGGCTGAGAGGTTTGCAGAGCCTGCGCGGCTATACTATCGGCGGCTAGTGGCATGACAGCGTTGCTGGTCTCGCCGACGGTCCAGCTAGAGCCTGCGCATAGGAACAGGTCGGTGTCACCCGGCAGCAGCTCGGCGATCTGACAGACGGTAGCGTTACAAGCAAGGACAATACGGGGCACAACCCATGTCAACAGGTCGGCGCTCTCTTCGCGGGTTGCCACACGACGGCCAAGCTCAGCCAGAAGCGCCTGCTGTCGACCGCGGCGGGCGTACCGCAGCGAGGTGCGGTGGCGCGTACTCAGGTTGTGTTCCGCAGGCTGAGCGTGAGCGTGGTCAGAGGGCGGACCTACCGCGTCATCAGGCGTTGGTGAGAGCATAGCCTGTGGAATAACTTGATAGTGCAGCCCCCTGGTCGGCCGTCAATGTGGGCCGTCCATTCGAGAGATGCTAAGGTTTCTGCCCAGGTAACTCATTGTACAATGGGGCTATAGTTGCGGCAGAACCAGAGAAAGGCCCGGGGTGTGCCTGTTGGCATAGGCATACCCCGGGCCTTGTGATATGTAGAGACTACCCCTGGTCGTCCGGACCTACCAGGCCTCGGTGGGCCGCGCGAAGAAGCGCCCGACCAGGCTAAAGACCGCCCCGGCGGCGCCGAGCAGCAGCAGGGCGAGGCCCAGGAATCGCTGGCGCTGATCGAGGGTGGCGCGCAGGTGTAGAGCATTGTCGCGGCGAATCTCGTCGCCGAGGGCCGCGAACTCGCGGGCCGCCGCATCGGCGGCGCTTCTGGCCTGGGGGTAGCGCAAGGATTGAGCGAGGGCATCGGCCTCGGCGAGGCGGCCTGTGGCCCGCATCCCGCGCGCGGCGCGCTCTTCGTAGAGGGTTAGGACTTCGGTCTGGCGGGTGTCGTCGAGCTTGGCGTAGAGGTCGCGTGCGTCCGCGATCAGGCGGCTGGCCCGCTCGTAGTCGGCGCGCTCGAGGGCCTGACGGGCGCTTTCGGCCAGCTGCTCGGCCCGCATACCATCCTCGCTACGCTCGAGCAATGCCTCGGCCTCGGCGAGCACCTCGGGGGGCTGGGTCTCGGCCTGTTTGCGCAGCCATGTGAGGGCCTGGCGCAGCTCCTCGGCGGCGGCGGCGTAGCTGCCCTGCTCGACCAGGCCACGGGCGAAGCCAAGGTCGTAGATCGTGAGGGCTGAGCGTCGGTAGCCGCCGTCGAGGTAGGTGGGTAGCCAGTCGAGCCACTCGGCCTCGAGGGCGCTGGGCGAGGCCCCGTAGGTGCGCTCGAGGGCCGAGCGGTAGCCGCTGCTGCGGGCGCTCACGGCCAGAAACTCGCGCAGCGACGCGAAGCCTCCGCGCTCGACCAGGAAGGCGACCATGGCGAGGCTCTGGGGGTAGCTGACCTCGGGCGAGCCATAGATCTGGTCGCGGCTGTCAAAGGCGCTCCAGGGCAGCAGACGGCCCAGGTCGCGGGCCTGCCGCAGGGCCGCGACTCGCCGCTCAAGCTCGCCCGAGGGGTGCTCCATATACTGAGCGACGCCCTCCTGGAAGCCCGTGTTCAGGCGGTTAGCGCTGAGGTCGGCGGCGACGATATGGGTCAGCTCGTGCCGGATGTTGTTGCGCACCTCCTCCTCGCTCTGCTGGAGGGTGCGCTCGACGATCACGACCAGCTCACGGCGGCGGAAGTCGGCGTGGGCTACCACGCCGGGCACATTGCGCGCCGCGGGGTTGACCTGATAATAGTCTTCGCCGGTGGGGTAGAGGCGCAAGGTCAGTGGCGGCTCAGTGCGGAAGCCGAGGGCGGTCGCGATCTCCTCATAGATCTCGTCCACCCATGTGGCGTAGCGCTCGGCCTCGGCCTCGCTACCGGGGGCGTAGAGGATGGTGAACTTGTCGGTGGCGCGCTCGCGCCACACGAGGCCGCCCTGGGCTCTGGCCGGCGTGGCCAGGACAAGGGCGCAGGAGAGGGCGATTAGCAGCGCGGCTATCAGCTGCGCCGGACGGTGGCTGAGCAGGCGGTGCATGCTCTCAGTGTAGCAGATCGTGGTCGCGCGTGGCGGTAAGAATTGGCTTAGGGGGCGGCACCACGCAGATCGGCGC
>JAAXUL010000501.1 GCA_013336035.1 Chloroflexales bacterium | reverse complement strand
CGGTCTCCAGAGCCTGCTCGGCCCGCTGGCGCTCGGCCAGATCGTGCTGGGCCTGCTGGTAGAGCCGCGCGTTGGCGATGGCCGTCGCAGCGCGGTCGGCCAGGTCCTGCGCCAGGCGCAGGTCATCGTCGCCGAATGCCGGCCAGCGGGGTCGGGAGCGATACATCCCCAGGATGCCGGTGGATTGGCCCTCGGAGCGCAGCGGGACGATAATCATGCTGTGCGGGGTAAACCGCGAGATGCCGGCCGCGTACTCCGGTTTACTGTGGGCCTTGAGCTGCGCGAGATCGACGACCGGCACGAGCAGCGGTGTTCCGGTGTGGAAGATCTGCTGGTCAACATTTGGCTCATCCACGCGCAGGGGGGCGCGCTCGACGAGGGTGCGGATATAGGTCGCGGCGTCGTGATCGGACGCGTCGTGGTGGTACATCGCGACGATGGGCAGCCAGTGTCCGTCGTCGGAGCGCATCCGAATAATACAGAAATCGCAGAGGGCCTCGACCACGCGCTGTGCGACGAGGTCGAGGAGGGGCTGGTAGGCTAGACCTGCCTCGGCGAAAGCACGTGAGGCCTCGGACAGCACGCGGAGCCGCGCAGTCGCGGCCGCGAGCGCCTGCTCGGCCTGCTTGCGCTCGGTGATATCCCGCCCGACCACCACTGACCCGATGGTCGTCCCATCTGCATCTCGAATCGGCGCGAAGCTGTAGCTTCCGATCCAGGTTTCGCCCGTGTCCTTGCGCCGCAGGGTGTACTCGGCGCCCGTGATGGTCTCGCCACGGAGCGCCCGGGGTACCGCCCACTGCTCCAGCGGCGCCAGCTCGCCCGTCTCCAGATAGACTTCCAGGAAGGCGGGATACTCGGCCAGGGTTGTCGCGCACGCGTCCTTGCTCGGAAACCGGTGGAAGGTGGCAAAGGCGGCGTTAAAATCGATGAAGCGCCCCTCGACATCGGAGATGAAGACGGCATCGGTCATGCTCTCCAGGGCCGCCTGCAGCGTCGCCACGCTCTTCCGCAGCGCCGCCTCGGCCTGGATGCGCGCCGTGATATCGGTCGTGACAACCACGATCCGCCAATCTGGAAAGTCTACCGGCGCCGCGCTGACGCTCGTCCAGATCACCTCGCCGCTTTCGGTGACGATACCTGTCTCTACGTTGGTGACCGGCTGGTGCTCGTGAAAGGCCCGTACGCTGGCGAACTCATGGGCCTCAAGGGGTGTGCCGTCGGAGTGGAGGTACCGGCGCTGCTGATAGGCCCCCTGAGCCAGGCCGGCCTGGTCTAGCCGCAGAATCTGACTCAGCGCCGGGTTCGCGTAGGCCACGGTGCGTTCGGCGTCGAGGATGGAGACGCCGACCGGCAGAAGCTCGAACAGGGCGCCGAGCTTGCGCTCGGTCTCCTGCAGCGCTACCTCCGTGCTGCGGTGCGTGCTGAGATCCTGGCCCAGTACGGTCACTCCAGTGACGCTCCCATCCCGCGCCCGGATCGGGGTGAAGCGATAGACCATCGTGATCCCCGCGAACTGGCGCTCGACGCTGAAGGTCTCGCCGGCGAGGGCCTGATCGTAGTTGGCGCGCCAGGTAGCCTGCCATTCTGGCGGGAGCGAAAGATCCCACAGGCTCTCACCGGGAAGGACATCCCGCTCGAGGATGGCGCGAATATCACGGTGAAAGATCGCGTTGGCGACGATCAGGCGCCCGGCGCGATCCACTGACCAGATCCGGGCATCGATGCTCGCGAGCACGCTGGTCAGGTTCTGCTCGCTCTCGCGGAGGGCTTGCTCGACCTGCTTCCGCTCGCTGATGTCGCGGTTCACGCTAATGGCGCCGAGCGGCGCGCCATCTGGGCCGCGCATCCAGGTGGTGGTCGCCCGGATGGCGATGGCGCGGCCATCGCGATGGCGATGCACCAGCTCGCCGCTCCAGCTCCCCCGCGCCTGCAGCTCCTGAAGCAGCTGAAGGCGCTCCTGGCCCAGGTAGTCGGTCTGGAGCAGGGCGTGGGCCGGCTGGCCGAGGGCCTCGGCGGCCGACCAGCCGTAGAGCGCCTCCGCCGCGGGATTCCAGCCCGTGATACGCAGGGCAGGGTCGGTGATAATCACGGCATCCTGGACAATATGTAGCAGCGTGCTGGCCGCGAGTGGCTCGTCAGACGGGGGCGCCTCGCGGACTTGGATGGTCCAGACGGCCCCGCCAGGCACCTCGACCCGGGCGATCTCCGCCATGGCATCGAAGGTCCCGCCACCCCTACGCACACCGGTGGTCATGTGGGGCCCAACCACTGGCCTCCCCGCAAGGGCATCATCGTCGCAGAGTTGGGGAAGCAGCACGGCCAGGGGTTGGCCGAGGAGCTCTTGGCGCGGATAGCCGAAGAGCTCCTCGGCCAGGGGAGTAACCAGCGTGATCCGCTGCTGCGGGTCCGTCCCGATCACGGCGTGCGGCGTCAGGGTCAGCATCCCGGCGAGATGGGCCTGGAGGATCTGCGTGTCCGCGGCACGGCCCGCATCCGCGGGCGATGCGGCGTCATCGTCGTGACTGTGTGGGGGGAGAGTCATACCACCGTCCTCATCTGCCTGGACACGAGGCGAGCGTGGGACGAGTGTAGCAGGTTCTCATGCTAGGCTGAGGATGGGTTTCGCAACGATCGTGGCCCGTTTCCGCCGTGGCATATTTTCGCGCGGGGACAGCATTTGGCCGAGCATTGCCGCGGATTTCGCCACGATGGGGGCGCACCGCTTGGCCAGGCGCAGCACCAGGGCCAACCCCAGATAGGTGCTGGCATAGTGCCGGCTCAGAGCGATCTCGATCTCCAGCGGCAACCAGTATCTCGCCACGTCGGGCCAGTGCTTTTGGTCTGACCTGAGACACTATGTCGTCGGGCAGGGCCAGGGTGGTCAGGGCCATACGGGGCGTGACGGCCCCGCCGAGCCTGCCTCAGCTCGGGCAGAGTCATAGCTCGCCGTCATATTGAGCAGCATAAGATATTCGCATCCACCATCATAGCAGAATATGGGCGGCCCGGCCACCGGAACATAGATACGATAATCACCTGCCCAGGCGCGCTCCACAGCTTCTTCGACCGTCGCCAGATGGCTCCCGGCAGAGGTGTGGGGAGTGAATTCCTGCCGCCAGGACACTGTCGTCGCATATAATAGCGACAGATCCACCAGGACAGGGCGGCGTGTCCAGCAGTGTGCGCGCCGACGAACCTCCTGTCGCGTTTCTGTAACGAACATGGGGCATGATCCTCGTGCTGATGCCCCAAACGGCACACTCCTGGCGTAGCATCACAGCACCAACGTCTCATTGAGGAGACGCCCCCTATGGACTTGGTCACCCTCCAGGTGCTCCTCATCGCTGACTCCCCTGACGGTCGCCTAACCAGTCGTCGGCTGCTCGCCAGGTTTGGCCCTGACCGCTACACCGTTCGCGATGCCGACCTGGGAGAGCAAGCGCTCGCAGCCTGCCAGGACCACGCACCAGACTGTGTGCTGCTGGATTGCCGGCCGCCGGATCGCGATGGCCTGCGCGTCCTGGCGGCCCTGCGCAACGTCACCGATGCACCCGTGGTGCTGCTCATCGATGTGGACCAAGAGGCAGTGGCCCTGGCAGCGTGTCAGTCCGGCGCCCAGGACTATCTGGTGTATGACCACCTCACCCCAGAGCGACTCCACCTCACAATCCAGCGTGCGGTCGCCGCCGTCCGCCTTGCCCGGGAACGTGACTGCGCCCTATCCCTTGAGGATGTCACCGCGCGCAAGGAGGCTGAGGACGCCCGGCACCGGAGCGAGGCCTACCTGCGCGCCGTGATGGCGTGCACCCCGGATATTGTCTTTACGGTCGACCGCCAGCTACACATTCAGTTCATCAACCGGGTGCCCGCCGGCCTGGCGGTCGAGGAAGCGCTTGGGACGTCGGCCCTCGACTACGTGCTGCCAGAGCACCGTCCCCTGGTCGAGCACAGTGCCCGCGAGGTGTTTGCCACCGGCCAGCCGTCCGCCTACGAGATCCAGGCCCGTGGGGCGTACGGAGTGATGGTCTGGTATGCGACTCGCCTGGGACGCCTCACCATGCCGGAGGGCATTGAGCAGGTCTTGATGATTACCCAGGACATCACCGCACGCAAAGCGGCAGACATCGCTCTCCAGCAGGCATACACGCGCCTGCAACTCCTTGCCGAGGCCTCCGCGGCCTTCTCCGAGGCTGGGGTGGATGCGCCGGCCCTGTTGGACCACCTCGTGCAGCGCACGGCCGTTGCCCTGCGGGCCAGCTGTTTCATCCGGCTGCGCCAAGACGATGAGCCCTGGCTCAGCATGGCTGCGGCGTACGATCAGGACCCAGCGATGCGCGCGACGGTGGGGGCCATTGTTTGCCAGACCCCGATCCACATCGACGACCCACACCCGGCGGCCCAGGTGGTGCGGAGTGGGCAACCACACCTCGCGCCAGCGATCGACCTGGAGGCACTGCGCGCGACCCTGGCGCCAGAGCTGTGGCCCGTGCTCGATCAGGTGCGCTTGCACAGTGAGCTCATCACCCCCTTGCGCGTTGAGGGGCAGACGATCGGCTGTCTCGTGCTCCTGCGCCACATAGCGGAGCCTCTGGCGTTCACGCAGGATGATCTGACCCTTGCGCAGGATCTGGCCGACCGGGCGGGGCTGGCTCTGGCTAAGGCCCTGCTATATCACGCGGTGCAGGAGGCTCGGGAGGCGGCCCAGCAGGCCCACGCCTGGCTTGACGCGCTCGTGCGCAGCGTGCCGAGCGGGATCGGCTACCTGGATCGCGAGCTGCGCTACATCCTGGTCAACCCGGCCCTGGCGGCGCTCAATGGCACGACGCCGGCCGATCACGTCGGGCGCACCCTGGCCGAGGTGATCCCAGGGCTCGCCCCGCAACTCGAGCCTGTGCTCCGGCAGGTGCTTGCGACTGGGGTCGAGGCTCAGGATCTTGAGCTGCGCGACAAGGCACCTTCCCCTGACGAGCGCAGCCGTACCTGGCTGCTCAGCGTGTTCCCGGTCCTCGGGCCGTTGGGCGAGGTCGCCGGCGTCGGCGTGACCGTCACCGATATCACCCAGATCAAGCGCACGGAGGCCGAGCTCTGCGCGAGCGAGGCGCGCTACCGGGCCATGTTCGAGCAGAACGCGGCCATCCAGCTGCTCATTGACTCCGGCTCGGGCACCATTGTTGACGCCAACCCGGCGGCCATGCACTTCTATGGCTACCCGCGCGAGACGTTGCTCGCCATGCCGATGAGCGCCATCAGCCAGCTCGCCCCCGAGCAGGCGCATACCGAGCTGGATGCCGCGCTCCAGCAGGTGCAGAATCACTTTCATTTCCCTCACCGGCTCGCCTCTGGTGAGGTGCGTGCGGTGGAGGTGTTCTCGAGCCCGATTGAGGTAGCGGGCCGGCAGCTCCTCTACTCCATCATCCACGATGAGACTGAGCGCCAGCAGGCGAAGCTCGCCTTGCTGCGGAGCGAACGCATACTCAAGCTGTTCGTGGAGCACGCGCCAGCGGCCATCGCCATGTTTGACCGGTCGATGACCTATCTCGCCGCGAGCCGGCGCTACCTCAGCGACTACCAGCTCGGGGAGCAGACCGTCGTCGGGCGTTCGTACTATGAGGTGTTTCCAGACCGCTCGGCCCGCTGGAAGGAGGTTCACCAGCGCTGCCTGGCCGGGGCGGTCGAGTCGGCTGAAGAGGACCTTTTCCCTCGCGCTGATGGGCGGGTCGACTGGGTGCGCTGGGAGATCCACCCCTGGTATGAGGGTCCCGGCGAGATCGGCGGCCTGATCCTGTTCTCGGAGGTGATTACGGCGCGCAAGCTCGCCGAGGCGGAGCTGCGCGAGCGGGAGGCCCGCTTCCACCAGACCCTCGACCTGATGCTGGAGGGGTGCCAGATTATCGGTTTCGACGCGCGCTACCTCTACCTCAACGACAGCGTCGCTCGGCATGCCCGGCGCCCCAAGGAGGCGTTGCTCGGGCGCACGATGCCGGAGGTGTTCCCCGGCATTGAGCAAACGGTCATGTTCGGCTGGGTCCAGCGCTGCCTGCGCGAGCGGATCGCGCACCGGATGGAGAACCGCTTCGTGTACGATGATGGCTCCTCCGCCTAACGTGAAAATAGGCGGGGCAGCGGCCGTCAATCAGCCGCAACCGCCATCGGTTCCAAGGTGACGTTGTAACCAAGCTGCTCGATCTGCCGGCGCATGCGCG
>JAAXUL010000048.1 GCA_013336035.1 Chloroflexales bacterium | reverse complement strand
GGCCCTCCTGCCGAAGCTTGAAGAAGATCCCGGCCGCCTCGGTGCGGTTGCTCACGCCGAGCTTCTGGTAGATGTTCTGCAGGTGGAACTTGACCGTGTTGTCGCTAACCTTGAGGCGCTGGGCGATCTGCGTGTTGGTCAGGCCCTGGGCCACCAGCTCGAGCACCTCGGCCTCGCGCTCCGAGAGGTCGGCGGCGGGGCCGGGGCGCTGGCGCTGCTGGCGCAGCCAGCGCTTGGCGGCCTGGGGGAAGACCAGCTGGCCCTGGTAGACCTGGCGGATGCATGTCACGGTCTGCTGGGGCGCCTCGGTCTTCAGGGCGAAGCCGTCGGCCTCGGCCTCGAGGGCCGACTGCATCGTGTCGCCGTCGTAGAAGGCCGAGAGGATGAGCACCTTGGCGGGCAGCCCGGCGGCCCGGATCTGCTGGAGGCAGGCGATCCCGCCGACGGTCGGCATCTGCAGGTCGAGGACGACGACGTCGGGCTGCAGGGCGCGCACCGCGTCGAGGACCTGGTCGCCGTCGCTGGCGGTGCCGACCACGCTCATATCGCCCTCGCCCTCGATCAGCGAGCGCAGCCCCTCGAGCACGAGGGCGTGGTCATCGGCAAGAAAGACACGGATCATACTACGATGGTAGGGGCGTAGCCGCTGGCCGCGCCGCAACGGGGATCTCTACACAAACTCGGGTGCCCAGCCCGGGGCTGCTCTCGATGCTGAGGCTGCCCCCGAGCAGGATGACGCGCTCGTGCATGCCCTCGAGGCCGAAGTGGCCGGCCAGAGGGCGCTGCATCACGGCGGCCACGTCGAAGCCGCGGCCGTTGTCGGCCACCTCCATCATAATGCTATGGCCCTCGCTGCGGAGCAGGATGCTGTGCTGGTTGGCGCTGCCGTGGCGCACCGCGTTCGAGAGGGCCTCTTGCAGGATGCGATAGAGGCTGATCTTCACAGGCAGGGGCACGGCGGGCAGCTCGCCGTCGAGGACAAGGCTCACCGTATTGCCGGTCAGCTCCTCGTGCTGGATGACCAGGCCCTCGAGGATCGAGACCAGGTCGCGGCGCTCGAACTCGGGGGGGCGAAAGGCGCCCATGAAGGTGCGGATGTCGTTCAGGGCATTCTCGAGCAGGCCGATGCTGCGCCTGACGCGCTCAAGCTCCTCGCCCGGGGGTGAGGGCTGCTGGGCCATGCGCTTCTGCACCACATAGAGCTGTGAGAGGGCGGCGAAGATGTTCTGCACCGGGCCATCGTGGATGTCGAGGATGATCCGGCCAACCTCACGCTCGGCGATCTCCAGAAAGCGCCCCGTCGGCTCTCGGACCCCACGTGCGTGCCGTTTGCTGCCCATGGCTGCACTGCCTTTCGCTGGATGTACGCATTATACACTGGTGGGTCACGGGGCAGAGGAGAGGGATCGCAATTGCGGGGTGTGGGCGGCAGCCGTTAGCCCCACCCCTCGGTGACGCGCACAGCGAGGATTGCGATGTCGTCGTGCTGGGGGGCGCTGCCCATCCACGTGCCAACGGCGGCCATCAGGCTCTCGACGACGGCGGGGGCGTGGGCGTGGTCGCAGGTGACCATCGTCGCCTCGAGGCGCTCGAAGCCGAACAGCTCGCCGCCGGGGCTGAAGGCCTCGATCACGCCGTCGGTGTAGAAGAGCAAGAGGTCGCCCTGCTGGAGGCGCACCGTCAAGGGCTCGTAGGCCGGCTCGCGCACAATGCCGAGGGGCAGGTGGCCGCCCGGCCCCTCGAGCAGGGTGGTGCGGCCGGCGCGCACCAGCAGGGGGGCCGGCTGCGCGGCATTCACCAGGGTGCAGGTGCCGGCCTGCCGGTCGAGCCGGGCGAAGGTGCTGGCCACGAAGCTGCCCCGCGGCATGTCGCCCACAAGCACCTCGTTGGCCCGCAGCAGGGTCTCGACGGGGCCGCTCTCGCTCGCGCTGGCCGCCGCGTAGAGCGCCGTGCGCGCCATGGTCATCAGCAGGGCCGCCGGCAGGCTCTTGCCCGACACATCGCCGATGAACAGGTCAACCACGTCGCGCCCGTGCCCGCCGACCTCGCCCTGGCGCGCCGGCGTGACGAATGAGTAGAAGTCGCCCGTGGTCTCGCGGGCGGCCCGGTAGAAGGTGGCGATGTCCAGCCCCGAGAGGGTCGGCGCCCGCGCGGGGAAGAGGTGCTTCTGGATCTGGCGCGCCGTCTGGAGCTCGCCATCGACCCGTCGCACCGACTCCTCGTAGAGCCGGGCGTTCGAGAGGGTCACGGCCACCTGGGAGCCCAGGGCGCCGAGGAGGGCGGCCTCTTCGGGGCCGTAGCGGCCCGGGCCGGCGGCGTAGACCGAGATCACGCCGACGGGGCGCTCCTGGGCCACCAGGGGCACGGCCAGCCACGAGCCGATCTCTGCGTTGGGGCCGAGGCTGGCCTGCCACTCGGCGTCGGCCGCGGTGTTGGGCACCAGGCAGGTCGCCCGCTCGCGCACGACGTGAGCGTGGATTCCGCTATTGGCCAGGGCCACGCGCCGTGGCAGATTCGCGGCCCCGACACCCTCGACCGCCACGGTCTCGAGGTGCTCGCCCCCCGCGTCGAGCAGCCTGATCGTCGCCGCGTCGAACTCTACCAGGCGCCCGATCTGGCTGAGCAGCGTCGTCAGCACTGCCTGCTCGCTAAGCGTGCCGGCGCTGAGGCGGGCGATCTCGAGCACGGTCTGGAGCTGGGCGGTGCGCTCGTTGACGCGGCGCTCTAGCTGCTCATTCCAGCGCTCTAGATGCTCCTGGGCGGCCCGTAGGCGGGCGATCATCTGGTTGAAGCTGTCGGAGAGGGTCGCCAGCTCTTTGCTGTCGGCCTCGTCGGGCGCGCCCACGGCGGGGCCGGCAGAGAGGTCGCCGCTTGCGGCGATGGCGGCGGCGGCCCGGCTCAGCCGGTCGATCGGGTGCAGCGCCCGCCTGATTAGACTTGACAGGAGCAACGTCAGCGCCAGGGCGCTCACGAGCGTTGCGAGGGTGGTGGCCCAGCCGATGGTGCCCACCAGGCGCAGGGCGGCGCCGCGCTCTTGCTCGACGGTCACGCCCCAGCCGAGGGGCGCCCCGACCGGGGCGTAGGCCGCCAGGTATGTCGTGTCGCCGCGCGTGTAGGTCGTGCTGCCCTCGAAGCCGGCGAAGAGCGGCGCGATGGAGGTCTCGGCGATCTTGCCGCCTACCTGGCGTCGGTCAGGGTGGGCGATAATCAGGCCGGTGTTATCCACGATCGTGACGGCGCCGTTCTCGATGCGGATGCCGTCTACCCGAGTCCAGAACGAGCGCAGGTCGATCTGGGCCTGGAGGGCGCCCCTGGCGGCGCAGGGCGTCTCGTCGGGGTCGCAGCGCAGCAGAGGCAGGGTGGCGGTGACGTAGGGCGTGCCGGTGATCGGCCTGAAGCCCACCGGCGAGATCACGAGGGCGCGCTCGGCCATCGCTGTGAGCACGGTGGGGTCGGGCGCGCCGGGGGCCGCGGGGCGGGCGGCGCCGCTGGTAACAAGGTCTGTCAGACGCCCAGTGGCGCTCACGGCCTCGCGGCCCCCGGCGTCAAAGAGACGCAGGTCGTTGTAGACATAGGGGAACTGTGAGCGCAGCTTCACCAGGGCGTCGCCCTGCCGCTCCGGGTCGCTGGTGTCAAGCGTCCGGTCGCCCTGGAGGCGCAGGGTGTCGATCTGGGTCTGGAAGAAGGTGGCGATCTCGCCGCTGACCTGCACGGCCAGCTGGCGATTGCGGGCGTCCACCTGCTCGATCACGGCCCGCTGGCCGAGCCTGAAGGCGACAAAGCCGAGCACGGCCAGAAAGAGCAGGGTCACGATGATCGCCGGCACAGTGATGCGCCGCGTGAGACGAGCGCGGCGCCAGGCCGTGAGGCGCTGGAGCAGGGCGCTCAAGGCTGAAACTCCGTCAGCCGGATGTGGCCGGCGCGCAGGTCGGCCTCGATCTGCGCCAGGCGCGCGCGGACCTCGGCGGGGATGGCGGGTGAGCCATCGAGCGGTGTGAGGCCGACGCCGTCAGAGAAAAGGCCGAGCTCGCGGGTGGTGCCTGGCCTAAGCGTGCCGTTGACGGCGTCCTGGACGAGCGAGAAGACGGCAGTGCCCATATTCTTGGTGCGGCTGGCGGCGACGGCCTCGGGGGCGATCCAGCGCTGGTCGGTGCCGGTGGTGATGACAAGGCGGTCGGCCGCTTGCGCGGCCTCGATGGCGCCGAGGGCGCTGCCGCCGGCGGGGGTGTAGACCACCTCGGCGCCCTGCGCGAACATGTCGGCTGTGATTGTCTTGCCGAGGTCGGGCCTGCCAAAGCCGCTGCGGTCGCCCCCGGTCGAGATAAACTCGGTGAGGATGGTCGCGCCGGGGTTGGCGTAGCGCACGCCCTGGCGCCAGCCGTGCTCGATGCGGCGGATGACCGTGACATCGGCGCCGCCGAGGAAGCCGACCGTGCCGCCGGGGCTGAGCAGGGCCGTGAGCGCGCCCGCCAGGAAGTCGCCCTCGAGCTCGCGGAAGACGATCGAGGCGACGTTGGGGGCCTCGACGGCGGCGTCGACGAGGGCGAAGGCCTGGCTCGGGTACTCGGCGGCGACGGCCTTCACCGCGTCGGCGTTGTCGAAGCCGAGGGCGATAATAAGGTCGGGGCGCTCTTGGGCCAGATCGCGCAGCGTGTCGGGCTGGCGCCTCTGGCCGCGAAAGGGTGTGACGCGGAAGCGGATGCCGAGCTCGCTCTGGGCCCGCTGTAGCCCGGCGTAGGCGCTGTCATTAAAGGCCCGGTCGCCCAGGTCGCCGACCGCGAGGGCCAGGGCGATCGTCTTGACCGGGCGGGGCGCGCTCACGGCGGGCTGACCGCTGACCACGCCGACGGCCGCGACCAGGGCCAGGCCGGCCAGGGTGGCGAGGATGGCCAGAAGGCGCCGCGGCGCCGCAGGGTGGGCAGAGGCATTCATATGGCCTCAATGGTACCATATCGGAGGGGCGCTCTGGTGCGCCCCTATGCCTCTGGCCGGCGCCCCTAGAGCGTCGCTAGAGAATGCCCGAGCAAGGGGCGTGTGGGTCGATACCCCGCGAGCATCTTGCTTTCTGGTGCGGTGCGGCGCAGCCGCACGCACCAGAAAAGGACTACCGACACTCTAGCGCATCTCGACGCCGAGCAGGCCCAGCAGCACCCGGTAGGGGTCCTGGTTCTCGGGGTGCCACTCGAAGCGGGCGCGCTCGAACCACTGGGCCGTGTACGGGTTGCCCTGGATGTTCTCACCCTGGGGCTCGCTGAGCGGCAGCCCGAAGAGGGCGATGCTCTCGGCGAGGCTGTAGCCGGGCTGCCCATCGAACTCGAGGCCATGGCCGCGGAAGTAGCTGAGGAAGGGCTCGCACAGGCTGTGGCCGGTCTCGGCGAAGAAGAGGCAGCCGTCGGGCGCGCCGCCCAGCTTGCCGAACTGCTGCCAGTCGCGGCCCTGGCGCCCCAGCACCTCGGCGCCCAGGCGGCCCAGCAGCACATCGTAGGGCCGGCCGTTCTCAGGGTGCAGCTCGAGCCGGTTGCGCTCGAACTCCTGGGCCTGGTAGGGCTTGCCCTCGATCGTCACGGCCTGCTGCGGGCCGATAGGGTAGCCGAAGACCGGCAGGCCGCCGTTCTCGCGCCAGTACGAGAGGATGCGCCCGCAGACCTGGTGGCCGGTCTCGGGGAACTGCTGGCACTCGCCCGTGGGCGGGGGCGTCTGGCCCGCCCCGGCCCTGAAGCTGTCGCTCAGCTCCTTGGTGAGCCGCAGGTAGAGGTCGCCGTAGCGCTCGCTCGGCTCGATGTGGCTGCCCTCGAAGAACTCGTTGAAGCTGGTGAGCACCACTGCCTGGGCGCCGCGCTCGATCGCGGTCTGCCAGGTGCCTCGGTAGTATGCGCCGTCCTCGCGGTCGCGGGCGTGGCCGCCGCGAACCTTCAGGTCGTCGTAGCCCGGCATCACCGTGGCGACAAAGGGCCGACTCTGGCCGGCGCGCTGGTTGTAGTCGTCGAGGCGTCGCCCGTAGCTGGCCATCGCCGCGCCGGGCCTGGTCTCCCAGGTGATATCGAAGTAGTAGAGGGCGTCGTAGACGTCGAGGAAGCTGAAGTTGTCGGTGCCGCCGAACCAGTACTGCTCGCGGCCCGGGTCGGCCCGGTCGCGCAGCTCCTGCCATGTGCCAACGCCGCCGAGCGAGGGTGGGTTGAACCAGAAGACGACGGGCTTGCCCTGGTAGCGCAGGTAGTTGGGCTGGCCGAAGAAGTCGCTCTTCAGCACGCTCAGCGCCCTCGTCAGGCCGTCGACGCTCTTGAGGCCGCCCCACGCCGACTGGTCGGGGATGATCGCGACCTGCAGGTCGCGCCCGCCCTCGCGGGCCAGCTCGATCAGGCGGCGGCAGCGCTTATTCAGGCGCTCCTCGTCGGGGCCGTACCAGGTGCAGATCAGGGCGTCGATGCCGGCGTCGTCGGCCTGCTGGATGTGCCGGCGGATGGTGGCGTCGTCGCCGCCCGAGTAGCGCGGCGAAGGTAGGTCGCTCATGCGGCTATTGCTCCAGTCCGACTGCTCCCACCAGGGGTAGTAGAAGGCCATGATCGGCCGGTCGGACACGGCGCGGGCGGGGGCGGGCACGCTCGCCAGGGCCAGCAGGGCCAGCAGGGCGAGGATCGGGGTGAGCCGGCGCGCGTAGCGCATTGACATAAACGATCTCCTTGCGCAATCTCCATGATCCTGGCCATTGTACCCGTACCGCACCCCCGCCGCCGTAGGCGATGAGTCCCGGCGCGCATAGTACCGCGCAGAGCCCGGCCCGCGGGCGCGCCGCCAGGGTCGGCATTTTGACCGATATTTGACTAGTCAACTGTATGCTATAGTGGCATCGGGGCTCTGCCGCCCCCGACTCGCAGCCGAGAGCCAGAGGTTATCGATGGCCCCGATCGCCGCCCGCGCCGGCCTTACCCGGCTAAGCCCGCCTGTCCGCCGCATCCTCGCCCACAGCATGCTCTTTGGCCTGGCCCTGTGCATCGCCGACCTGCTCTTTAACTTCTACCTGGCGAGCCTCGGCTACGCCGCCGACACCGCCGGGCTGCTCTCGACCGTGGGGCGTAGCGCGGGGATGCTGCTCGGGATCCCGATCGGCCTGCTGATCGATCGGCTGGGCTCGCAGCGCTCGCTCGTGATCGGCCTGGTGTTCTTCTGCGCGTCCTGGCTGCTCATGCTCCAGGCCCGCGAGCTGTGGGCTCTGATCGGGGCCCAATTCCTCGTCGGGGCCTCGTACATTCTCGCCGCGACCGCGATTACGCCGCTGCTCGCCTCGGTCACCAGCGACGAGGACCGGGCCTCTGTCTTTGGCCTGAACGCCTCGGCGACGCTGATCGTCGGGCTGCTCGGCAGCGTCGTGGGCGGCCTCCTCCCGACGGCCGCCGCGGACATGATCGGCGTGGGCCCCCAGGACACCGCGGCCTACCGGCTGGCCCTGGCCGTGGTGATCGGCCTGGGCATGGCGGCTATGCTGCCCGTGCTCGGCGCCTTCCCCGCCGTCGAGGATGGGCGGCGCACGGGCCCCAGCGTGGCGCTCGATCAGCGCCTGCCGTTTCGGCGCCTGGTCCGCTTCGCTCTCGCGGGGCTGCTCCTCGGCGTCGGCGGCGGGGCCATCCTGCCCTTCCAGAACCTCTTCTTCCGCAATGTCTATGGCCTGAGCGACGCGAGCGTGGGCGTCGTGCTGGCCCTGGTCTCGCTAGGCATGGGCCTGGGCGCGCTGATCGGCGCCCCGGTGACGCGGAGGACGGGCCTGCGGCGCGGGGCGGCCCTGCTGCGCCTGGTCGCCGGGGTCGGCGTGCTCTTGATGCTGGTGCCGGCCCTGGCGCCCGCCATCGTGGGCTTCTTTCTGCGCGGCCTCTTCGTCGCGGCGAGCTTCCCGATGAACGATGCCCTGGTGATGCGCTACACCCCGCCCCAGCAGCGCGGCATGGCCACCAGCCTGATGAGCGTCCTCTGGTCTGGCGGCTGGGCCGCGGCGGCCGTGGTCAGCGGCGTCGTGCAGCTCCGCTGGGGCTTCGCCCCGATCATCGTCGCCGTCGCCCTCAGCTACGCCCTGTCGGCCCTGGCGATCTATACGATGCCCGTGCCCGACGAGCGCTGAGGCGTATCTTCTCCGTGTCCGGGGCGGTACATGCTATGCGGCGACCGCTAGCGATTGGACCGCTATGTACCCCCCGAACACGCGCTACTACCTTGGATTCAACCTGGTGCCCGGCATCGGGCCGGCCCGCCTGGCCCGCCTGGTCGAGCGCTGCGGCTCGCTCGCGGCCGCCTGGCACGCCGACGCCTTCGAGCTGGCGGGCGCCGGGCTCGACGGCAAGGCGAGCGCCGCCCTGCTCGCCACCCGCGCCCGCGTCGACCTCGACGCCGAGCTAGAGCGGGCGGCCAGGCTCGGCGTTGCCCTGCTGACCCTCGACGACCCGGGCTACCCGCGCCTGCTGCGCGAGATCCCGGGCGCGCCGCCGCTGATCTATGTGCGCGGCGCCCTGGCCTCCTCTGATGACTGGGCGGTCGCCGTGGTCGGCACCAGGGCCCCCAGCGCCTACGGGCGCGAGGCCGCCTACACGCTGGCGCGCGACCTGGCCAGCGCCAGCGTGGTCGTGGTGTCGGGCCTGGCCCTGGGCGTCGACACGGTCGCCCACGAGGCCGCCCTGGCCGCGGGCGGGCGCACCGTGGCCGTCCTCGGCAGTGGCGTGGATCTGCCCTACCCCGGGAGCAACAGGCGCCTGGCCGAGCGGATTGTGGCGCAGGGCGCCCTGGTGAGCGACTTCCCGCTTGGCACGGCGCCCGTGGCGGCCAACTTCCCGCCGCGCAACCGGATCATCAGCGGGCTAAGCCGGGCCACCCTGGTGGTCGAGGCGGGCGAGCAGAGCGGGGCCCTGATCACGGTGGGCTTTGCCCTCGACCAGGGGCGCGAGGTCTTCGCGGTGCCGGGGCCGATCTTCTCGCGCCAGAGCGTCGGCTGCAACCGGCTCATCCGCGATGGCGCGGCCCTGGCCCGCTCGGCGGGCGACATTCTGGCCGACCTCGATCTGAGCCTGGCCAGCGTGCAGCGCGAGGCCCGGTCCGAGCTGCCCGCCGACCCCGACGAGGCGGCGCTGCTGGCCCTGCTGAGCGCCGAGCCCCGCCATATTGACGAGATCGGCCGCGAGGCCGGCCTGCCCGCCCCCGCCGTCGCCGCGGCTATGGCTCTGCTCGAGCTCAAGGGTCTGGCCCGCCAGCCGGCGCCAATGCACTATGTGCTCGGGCGGCCGTAGTGGGCAGGTTGCCTTTATCGGTCGAAGCTAGCCTCGCTCCTGCCGGCGAGGGCGTCCTCGAGCATGCGGCGGGTGCGGGGGACGAGGGGCGGCAGGCGGTCGGGAGGGAAGAAGGCCACGTTCACATTCTCGTGGCCGGCCGGGCGCAGGGCGCCGCCGACAATGCGGGCGGCGAAGAAGATCGCCAGGATCTGGGCCTGGTCGCCGTTGGGGTAGGTCCAGTGGAAGTCGGGGCCGCCATAGACGCCGATCAGGCGCTCGACCTCCAGCACAAGGCCGGTCTCCTCCTGGACCTCGCGGATCATACCGTGGGACGGCGCCTCGTCGAGGCCGATCGTCCCACCCGGCACATCCCAGAGCATCACGTCGGCCCGGCGGCAGAGCAAGACAGCACCCGTCTCGTCGCGGACGAAGGCGCTCGTCCGCACCTGCAAGATCCGCTGATGTCCGACGTAGCTGCGCAGCCAGCGCGTATACTTCACCGTCATGGCCGTGCTCCTTGGTTCCCCGAATGTTGCCGGCCATCATAGCAGATCTCGCGCGAACGCTCGCAGCCCCCTTACAGGCGGGTCGCGAGCGGGGCCCTGAGCATACCTGGCGGCAGGTCGGCTAAGGGTCGCATCGTCCGTAGATCCGGTTCAGACGGGCCAGCTCGCGGGAGCGGACGGTGTCGGCGAAGAGAGTGATGTCATTCACATCGCGTAGAGCGTCGTAGCCTCTGACCAGGAAGGTGTGAGCGGCCTCGATGCCGGCCAGCACAGCCAGCAAGTGCGAGCGGTGCAGGCCCATGCCCAGGAGGTGCGAGCGCGAGAGCCGGTAGACGTTATGCAGGCTGCTGTTGACCAGATTTAGCTGGTACAGGCGCGCGTCGTAGTTGTTGGCCACCCGGTAGGCGTGCTCGTAGGTGGCCTCGTCGAAATCGATCCCGGTGCCGAGCTCGAGCATCAGCCGTGCCAGATCGTCGTCGAGCACATTGGTCAGCTCGAGGAGGTCCAGCACCTCCTCGACGTCGTTCAGGTGGACGCCCGGGAGCATCTGGATGATATGGTGAAGTCGGCGGGCCCCCGCGTCGCGGTCGGCGAAATCACGTGGGCCGTACATCTCGGTGAAGAAGAACTCGCCCACCGGGCCGTACTGCTCGATCTCGGCCAGATCGCTATAGTCGCGCCTGAGGCGGTTCGACTGAAAGACCTGTAGCGCGAGGCGATAGTGCTTGAGCGTTGTCATAGTACGAAGGTTACGTGGCGAGCGGCAAGCAGCGGGCACCGCTCACCACACACCGTTCACGTCAGGCGGTCGAGCTGGGCGCGGGCGCGGGCCGCGAGATCGCTGCGGGAATCGATCTGGAGTACTGTCTGGTAGGCGCTGATCGCCTCGGCGGTGCGCCCTAGGTCCTCGGCCACCAGGCCGCTGTAGAAGATCGCCTCGGCGAAGTTGCCATTATAGCGGATCGCGTCGCGGAAGGCCGTGAGGGCCGGGTCGAGGCGTCCCTGGGCGTAGTAGGCCCGCCCTAGCCAGTAGGCCGCCTCGGGGAAGTTGGGCTGGAGCCTGGCGGCCCGGCTGAGGTCGCTGATCGCCTGGTCGTAGTTATCCTTCTGGATGTGCAGCACGCCCCGCCGGAACTGGGTCTCGGCGATGCTCCCGTTGGCGTCGATTGACCGGTTGTAGGCAGCCAGGGCCTCATCGAAGCGTCCGGCCTCTTGCAGCAGCTTGCCCTTGAAGAGCAGGGCCTCGGCGTAGTCTGGGCGCTGGCCTAGCCCGATGGCGACCGTAGCGAGGGCCGCGTCTCGGTTGCCCTGGGCGTACTGGGTCTGGGCCAGGCCCAGGTAGGCCTCGGGGAAGTTCTTTTTCTGCTCCAGGGCGACCTGGTAGTGCTCGGTGGCCCCGACGTAATCGCCGCGGCGCAGCAGGCTCTCGGCGAGCCAGAACTGGGCCTCGGGGTTCTCGGCGCCGCCGGGCAGGCGGGCAGCCGTCTCGAAGTAGCCATGGGCCACGCCCCAGTTGCCCTGCCCCACGGCCGAGAGGCCGAGGCCGATCTGGGCGGGCACCCGGTTGCCGTCGATCTGGAGGGCCTGGCCGTAGTAGCTGTTGGCCTCGGCCAGGTTGCCCCCGCCCCGGGCGAGGTCGCCTAGGGCCACCAGGGCCGAGGCCCGCAGGGCCGCCAGCTCGGGCGTCGCGGGGTTCTCGCTCAGGGCGATGACCCGGCGCTGCTCCTCGGCGGCGGCCTCGCGGCGGCCCCGGGCCTGGTAGGCCGTGCCGAGCTTGAAGTGAAGGTTGGGGTCGTCAGGGCGCCACTTCAGCGCCTCGCTGTAGGCCTTGATCGCCTGGTCGACATTTCGGTTGGTGCTGGCCGCGTCGCCGATCGCCTCGAGGCGGGCCGGGTCGCGCACGCCCTGGGCCAGGGCCTCGCGGTAGGCCCGGTCGGCCAGGCTGGGTTTGTCCAGCGGGCCCTGGTAGAGGTCGGCGAGGGCCAGCTGGGCGTCGATGTTGGTCTTGTCGAAAGACAGCGCGTCGCGCAGCGAGCGCTCGGCGGCGGCGTAGTCGCCCTGGCGCGCGAGGGTCTCGCCAAGCTCGAAGGCGGCCGTAGAGCTGCGGCGGTCGATGGCCAGGGCGTCGTTGTAGGCATTGATCGCGGCCTCGGGGCGGCCGGCGTCATTGTAGAGCCGCCCCAGCTCGATCGCGGCGTCGGCGCTGGTGGCGCTCAGCGGGATGAGGATCTGCTCGGCCTCCTGCCAGCCCGCCTGCCCGCCATGTCGCAGGGCCTGGGCGAGGGCGACGGCGCTCTGGGGGGCGGGGCGGGTCTCGTTCAGGGCCCGGCGCTGCGCGATGGCGGCGGGCCAGTCGCCGCCTTCCTCGGCGAGGCGAGACAGCGCGACGCGTGCGGGGAAGAAGGCGCCGTTGCGGTCGATCGCCTGGCCGTACAGCTCGGCGGCGCGCCTGGGGTCGCCGCGGTCGTGGGCCACCATGCCCTTGCCGAAGTAGCCCTCGGGCTGCTGGGGCGCCAGGCTGATCGCCCGGTCGTAGCTCTGGTCGGCGGCGTCGAGCTGGCCGAGCAGGCGCTGGGTGCGCCCGATGGCCTGGTGCAGGGCCGGGTTGTTCGGCTCGACCTGGAGCAGGGGCTGGAGGATGCCCAGACTGGGGCTGGCGCTGCCCCCGAAGCTGAAGAGGGCGCTGAAGAAGTCGCGGGCCTGGCTGCCGCCCCGCTCGAGCTCGGCGCCGATGAGGGCCTGGTAGTAGCGCTGGCGCTCGACCTGGCGCTCGGCCTGCTCGGCCTGGCCTGTGGCGACCAGATCGGTCCCGGGGAGGGCCGCGCTCTCGGAGGCGGCGCTGCGGCGCCACTGGGCCACCTCGAGCTGGCTTGTGTCGGCGGCGACACTCAGCTGGTCGCGGATGGGGCGGATGCGGTCGGCGGGCAGCGGCCGGGCCGCCTCGAGCTCCCAGACAACGGGGCCCTGGGCCTCGAGCTGCCTGGCGAGGCTGAGTAGAGCCTGCTGCTCGGCGATGGCCGCCTCGCTACGCTGGTTGAACATAACGCGGTAGGCGGGCGGCACCAGGCGGGCGTCGGAGCGCTTCTGCGCGCTGGCGGCCTCGAGGGTCGCGGCGGCCTCGTCGAGGCGGCCGCTGTCGCGGTAGGCGGCGGCCAGGTCAAGCAGCAGGGGCGTGCTGTCGGGCGTCAGGTTGCGGGCCTGCTCGAGCTCGACGGCGGCGTCGTGGGGGCGCTGCTCGCGCAGGGCGAGGCTCCCCAGGTTCGCGCGCAGCTCGCCCAGGTCGCGCCCGTCGAGCAGGCGCACGGCCTCGGCGAGGGCCGTGAGGGCCGCGGGGTCGCCGGCGTCGAGCAGGATGGCGCCGAGGTTATTGGCGAGCAGGGCCTGCTCGTCGCTGGGCTCGGCGAGGGCCAGGCGGTACTCGTTGGCGGCCTCGGTCGAGAAGCCGCGGGCCCAGAGGATGTTGCCGCGCAGCGCGCGGGGCAGGGCCTGGCTGAGGGCCGGGTAGTCTTGCAGCAGCCGGTCGAGCTGGGTGGCGGCCAGGTCGGGCTGGCCGCGGCTGTAGTCGTAGAGGGCCACCACCAGAGGCGCCAGCACGGCCCGGCCGTTGATCGGCTCGCGGGTGAGGGGGTCGCTGCGCGGCATGGCGAAGCGGCCCATGTAGCCCGCCCATCCGTTGGGGGCGTAGGGGCCAGTGGGGTTGTAGATCAGGCGCGGGCTGAGCGTGGGGCTGTCGAGCATGCTGCCTGGCTCGACCGTGCCCCAGATCAGCAGGTCGGCGCCCTCGGCCGTGGCCAGCTCGAGGGCGGCCTGTGGCGTGGCCGGGCTAGCGGGCGCCACCGCGGCGGTGATAGCGCCGTGGGTGAGCTCGTCGAGCAGCCGGGCCAGCTCGCTGGCGACGTTGCGGCCCGTCTGGCCGTCGCCCCCGTCGGCGAAGGGGGCGACCAGGACGACAAAGCGCTCGGGCGAGCGGGCGGCCCAGGCGCTGTAGACGTAGGTTCCGCCAGCGAGGGCCAGGAGCGCAAGCAGCCCCGCGAGCACGATGCGGGCCGAGCGGCGCCGGTAGAGCGGCGCGGGCGGCTCGGGCTCTTCGGGCAGCGAGGCCACCGTAGCACCATTCTGATCCTGGGTCTGCATATCGATGGTGGCAGACTCGGCGGCGGCCTGCGCGGGGCGCCCCGCGCCCTCGCGGCGAGAGCGCTGGAAGATCAGCACGCCGATGAAGCCGGCAGCCAGTATGACGAGCAGGATCAGGAGCGGCAGCGTGTCCATGGGGTCAAGCTCCTTCGCGGCTGCAAGATTTGGATAGTGTAGCTACGGCCTATTGTAAGCGATTTTGCGCGGAGATCAATAGGGTGGCCGGGCTAAGCGCGCGAGCGGGCCATGGCAGCGGGGGGAAAGCGCTTACACCAAGAGGGAGGGGCCCTCAAGGGGGGGCAGATCGTCGCTAGGGCTGATAACATAGGCGCTGGCGGGGTGCTGCTTGGCCTGCTGCTTCATCGCGGCGACACAGCGGCCGAGGGCCTCGGGGTCGGCGAAGCGGCCGGGTATGTGGAACGCGCCGCCGACCGCCAGGGCCATAAGCGGGAAGCGGCGCAGCTCGCCGTCGCGGTCGATCGCCTCGAGGTAGCCCAGGGCCCGGTCTGCCTCGTCGTAGAGCGAGGGGGCGATCGCGTCGAAGTGGGCGATCGCGGATCGGCAGAGGGCCTCGGCGCGCTCGGGGGCGCAGACAAAGGCGAAGTCATCGCCGCCGATGTGCCCGAGGAAGGCGCCCTGCTCGTGGTGGGCGCTGAGGGCGGCGCGCAGGACCTCGGCGAGGGCGCGGATGGCCTGGTCGCCCCTGGCGAAGCCGTAGGTGTCGTTGAAGGCTTTGAAGGCCGACAGGTCGAGGTGGAGCAGGGCGAAGGGGTGCGCGCGGCGCTGCCGGTAGCGGATCTCTTCGGTCAGGAGGCTATTGCCGGGCAGGCCTGTGAGCGGGCTATGCACGGGCCGGCGGGCGGCGCGGCGCAGGTGGCCCTTGATGCGCGCGATCAGCTCGTCGCCGATCACGGGCTTGGTGACATAGTCGTCGGCGCCGCTCTCGAAGCCGCTCACCAGATCGGCGGGGGCGCCGCGGTTGGTGACCACGATCATTGGGATGTGGGCCGTGCGCGTGTCGTTGCGCAGCTGGCGCAGGGCCTCGTAGCCGTCGAGCCGAGGCATTACCAGGTCGACCAGCAGCAGGTCCGGCATATGCTCCTGGGCAAGGCTCACCAGAGCGTGGCCGTCGTGGGCCGTCAGCACGCTGTAGCCGGCGCCGCTGAGCAGCAGGGTCAGCAGGCGGCAGAAGTTCGCGTCGTCATCGCCGACGAGTATCGTCGGGTGTGCATGGCCCGGGCCGCGCTGCTGGTTGGCGTATGGATGGTGTAGCACGTGTTTTCCGGGCAGATCGTGTCACACTTCTTCGCTACCCGTGTTGTTCCTGGCCATCGCTGATCCGCACCAGGACCTTCAGGGCGCCCTGGGCGGCCTCGAAGGCGGCCAGGGCCTCGGGGAGGGTGTAGCGGGCACTGATCAGGGGCGCGGTCTCGACCAGGCCGCGCTCGAGCAGGCGCAGCGCGGGGGCGAAAGGGCCGCACCGTGAGCCGATCAGCTGCACTTCATCGACCACGATCCTGGTCAGATTGAGCTCGGAGGCGGCGTGGAAGGTGCTCTTGAGGATCAGGCGGCCGCGCGGGCGTACCAGGCTGCGCGCCGTGGCGAGGCCGGCGGGCTGTCCGGTGCAGTCGACCACCAGGTCGAACTGCTCGCCCGCGAGCGCGTCGGCCGTGCGGCAGCGTACGCCCATGCGCTCGAACAGCGCCCAGCGCTCGGGGTGGCGCCCGACGAGGGTCACCTCGCAGCCGGGCAGGCGCAGCACCTGGACGATCATCGCCCCAAGCTTGCCGTCGCCGACGACGGCGACGCGCTCGGTGGGGCGCAGGTGGCTCTGCTCGAGAATCTCGACGGCCGCGGCCAGGGGCTCGACGAAGACGGCGGCCTCGTCGGGCACGCTGTCGGGCACGAGATGGAGGCAGGCGATAGGGAGGGAGACCAGCTGGGCCATGGCGCCGTCGCGGCGGTCGATGCCGAGGGTTGTGCGGTTGGGGCAGTGAGTGTGGTCGCCGCGGAGGCAGGTGGGGCACGTCAGACATGCCGCATTGATCTCGCCGACGACGCGCCGCCCGACCCAGGCCTGGTCGGCGCAGGCGACGACCGTGCCGACGAACTCGTGGCCGAGGACGCCGCGGAAGCCCATGTAGCCGTGGGTGATCTCGAGATCGGTGTTGCAGATGCCGGCCAGATGGGGACGGATCAAGGCCTCGCCGACGATAAGGGGCGGCTCAGGGTGGTCGTGGGTGAAGCGCAGGGTGCCGTCGAAGACAAGGGCGTCCATGGTGCCTCTGCTGGCTTTGCGCGGGCCGTGGTCCACACGATTATACTATAGACGGTCAATGTGCGCGGGGGTATAGCCGCGAGCGAGCAAGGAGGTACACGTGCGATTGATCTTTCTGGGCAGCCCGGCCTTTGTGGTGCACCCGCTCGAGGCTCTGGTGGCAGCCGGGCACGAGATTGTGGCAGTGGTGACCCAGCCCGACCGCCCGGCCGGCCGCGGCGGGCGTCTGACCCCGCCCCCGGTGAGGCTGGCCGCCGAGGCCATAGGTCTGCCGGTGCTACAGCCGGTGACGCTGCGCGACCCCGCGGTGGTGGCGCAGCTGGCGGCCCTGGCCCCCGAGGCGGGCGTGGTGGCGGCCTACGGCGAGATCCTGCGCAAGAATGTCCTGGCGATCCCGCCGCTGGGCTACCTGAACATCCACCCCTCGCTGCTGCCCCTGCACCGCGGCCCGACGCCCGTCGCGGGGGCGATTATGGCGGGCGACCAGGAGACCGGGGTGAGCATCATTCGTCTCGACCCGGGTATGGACAGCGGCCCCATCCTGGCCCAGGCTGTGGTGAGCCTGCCGCCGGCGGCGCGGGCCGGCCCGCGCACCGACGAGCTGTTTAGCCTGGGCGCCCGCTTGCTGGTCGAGCTGCTGCCGCGCTACGCCGCGGGCGAGCTGCTGCCGCGCCCTCAGGATGACAGCCAGGCCAGCGTGACCCGTATGCTGAAAAAGGAGGACGGCCAGATCGACTGGGGGCTGCCCGCCCTGGTGATCGAGCGTATGGCGCGGGCCTACGACCCCTGGCCGGGGGCGCTGACCACCTGGCACGGCCAGGGGCTGCGCGTAGTCGCCGCGGCGGTGCAGGCCGACTGGTCGGGCGACGAGGCGCCAGGCACCCTGGTGGGCCACACGGCCGGGGGCGCGCCCCTGGTGGCCACAGGCTCGGGCGCCCTCGCGCTGCTCGAGGTTCACCCGGCGGGCCGCCGGCCGATGGCCGGCGCGGCATGGCTGGCTGGCCTGCACGGGGCCGGCGGGCGCCTGGGGGCGTGATCGGCACAGGGAGGGCGGTAGACTCGCGCGGGGGTGCCAGGCCCCGCCGTGCAACGGCATTTGCGCCAGCAAGGTGGGCCGGAGTAAAAGATCCTGACGCGACGCGTCACTAAAGATCTTGCATCAGGGGCGGTTTCCTGGTATTATCGCGCTACGAAGCATTATTGTGCGCAACGAGATCAGCGGTGCAAGAGCGCGGGCGACCGTAGCGGCCCCAGCATGTGCGCATACACGCAAGGAGAAGCCATGGCCTACTTCAAAGACGAAGCCGAGCTGCTGCAGATCCTCGGGGCGCTCTTTGACCGCCTGAAGACCGACGCGCGCATCGCCCCCAAGATCTGCGAGGGCAAGATCGTCATCCAGTTCCGCTACGATGAGCCGAAGGGCATCATAACCATCGACGCGGCCCACCCGCCCAAGCAGCAAGGGGCGTACTGCGATGTGTTCTGGGGCGACACGCCGCTGAAGCCTGACGTCGAGATGTCGATGAAGGCCGATATCGCGCACCAGTTCTGGCACGGCAAGATCAACCTGATGGCCGCCCTGACGCGCCGCCAGATCATCGCCAAGGGCCCGATCCCAAAGATCCTCAGGCTGCTGCCCGCCGTCGAGCCGGCGTACGCGATGTACCCGAAACTGCTGCGCGAGATGGGCCGCGAGGATCTGGCTCTGAAGTAGCCTCGCTCCTATGAGGCAGCTTCGCTGTGGCGCCGCGGCCCTCACCGCGGCGTCGGCGCCTGTCCAGGGCTATGCCGAGCAATAGTAAGATGTACGAGCACGGCGCCCTCGACGCCGAACGCGACGAGCTGAACGCCTTTTATTATCAGCACTACTACTACTACCGCAGGGGCTATAACGATACGCGGCGGCGCCAGCGCTCGGCGGAGCGCGGCCCCCTGCCGCTACCGCTGCTGCTGGTTCTGGCACTTACCGTGGCACTCGCCCTGGCCGGCGTGTCCGGTGGCGTGTGGTGGCTACTCAGCCGCGACCGCGCACCCGCCGTGGCGGAGGCCGCCAGCGCCACGACGGCGGCCGCCCCGCCGCCTCTGCCGAGCGTGACGCCCACAGCGGCCCCGACG